>NZ_JBFARO010000019.1:0-108894 GCF_040677125.1 Actinomadura sp. NPDC049382 | reverse complement strand
GCAAGCTCCGCTGCAGTCCCTGCAAGGCCGGCCACCTGGTCAAGGCCATCGCTGTCCTACAGAACTACGAGGTCACCCGAGGATGAAAAAGGCTCACTCCGCGTGACGTCCACGCCCCGCGTTCTGCCAGCCGGTGCTGTTCCTCAAGAAGCCCGTCCGGCTGCCGCTCTAGGAACAACAGATGGTCGAGCACCATGCGGATGCCCAACTCTCCGCCCAGCACTTCGGGCCTGCGCAAGGCGAAATTGAGCCTCTCAACGAGGTAGCCGTGAATGTCTTCCGAGGAGGCGAGCACCGGAGCGGCCATTCCTTCATTATCCCACCTTCGATCATGGCGACGCCGGCCGGGGACTCGCCCATTTCCCCGGCCAACGCGCTCAACTCCGAGTCGGACGCGGAGCAGCCCCTGCCTGAACAACGCCATTGGCGCTTAACGCTCTACCGGTGGTTCAGCAGGGCCGTGGCAATGGCGACCTGGGCGGGTTCCAGCGCCGTCTTACCGTCCTCGATGTCCCACAGGGCGTTCTGCAGGACGCGGCCGAGCGTCCAGCCGGTCGCTCGGCGGCGGTCGAGTTCGAGGACCTCGGTCAGCAGGTCGAAGCGCCGGAGGACCGCCCGAGCCACATTGCCGGTGGCCTCCACCTCGTCCCACCGGTTGTCCAGGGCGGGCAGCAGCTCGAACCCCGGATCGCCCGCGAGCGGTTCCGGGTCGATCGCCAGCCATGGTTCCCGCTCTCCGGCGAGGACGTTGTCGTAATGCAGGTCCCAGTGCAGCAGCCGGTCGCCGGGCTCACCGACCAGCTCGGCCATGGCCCCCGCGCACGTGCGCACCAGCCGCCGTTCGTCGGGGTCGCTCAGTAGCGGCACCGCACGCGGCACCTGGTCGAGCATCGCCGAAGCGACGTCGGCCAGCCGCCGCAGGCCCTTCGGAGCGGGCACCGAGGTCAGCCGCGCCATCAGTTCGGCCAGGATCTGCACCGCCGCGACGTCGTCGGCCACCGTGGACAGGGGACGGGCCGCGTCCAGCCGTTCCAGCAGTTGCGTGGCGCTCGCGTCGTCATGGTCGAGCAGGCGCACGACCCCGTCGCCGTTCCATGCCCGAAGCCCAACGGCAGTACCGGCGGTCTCGTCCCGAAGCTGCTGGAGCTTCAGCGCAGCCGGAGTGCCGTCCGATCGGACCACCGGCAGGACCAATGAAGCCATGCCGTAGGCGGACGGACCATCGAGCCGCAGGTCCCAGCGCTCCAGGAACTCACCGCCCAGTCGCGGCAGCTCGGCGACCCACGCACGCTCCTCAGCGCCGTGCGCACCATAGGACGCGGCGAACGCGTCCGGAACATGAATCGACCTGGTCACGGAAATCTCCTTCGTCATATGAGAGCCAGAGCGATGAACGAAGGAGACAACGGAGGTGCCCGAGCATCGGGCAGGCGTCAACGCATGAACTCACCCTACCCGAACAAGATCACCGCCCGGGATCGTCCAGGCAGCGCACATTGCGACACAGCGCTACTTACTCACGACGACCCGCAGACGGTCATTCAGTACTCTGCCAAGCGCACTAACTCGACCAGAACCCAATCATCAGGGAGACGTAAGCACGAGAGGCGAATTGATCTGCGTGTTGCCGGCCACCCAGATCTGTCCACTCGGCGCGACGGAGACGTCGTGCGCCCACGCCTCAATCGGAGTGGTGAACGTCTGCCAGGCACCGCCCGCGTATCGCAGCAGCGGCGCGGGGCCGTACAGGAAGGCGCGACTAAGGACCACGAGCGGATTGCCATCCTCGTCCAGCCGGACCTTCTTGCCGTAGCCGTCAAAGGCACCGGCGGGGGCCGCAGTCCACGTCTGGCCGTTCCAGCGGTACAGGGTGTCCCAGGTGAGCGCCCAGACCGTCCCGTCGGCAGCGGGCGCAACACTGGCGACGCAATACTGCGTGGGGAGCGGGGGCAGCGTCATCCAGGCAGCGCCATTCCAGCGCAGGGCAACCGATTCCTGGCTTTGGACGGCGGCGTTGTAGCGGCAGCCACCGGCCCATGCCTCGGTGGCGCTGCGCGCTTGGAAGTCCGCCAGCCCTTCCGGCAACGAACTGGCACCGGGGTCGGCCTGCCACACATCGCCCACGCGGCGGTACAGCGCGCGCAGGAAATGGTGCTCGCTCGGGCCGCGCACGGTGATCTGAAGCCACACCCCGGCCGGGCCGGCCCACAGACGGGTGTCGTACGCGTATGTTGCATCGGCCGGCAGGGCGACGGGCTGGAACGCTCTGCCGTCGAACCGCGCCAGATAGACCTTTTCCCCGCCCTGGACGCCCCAGGCCCAGACTTCCCCGCCGTACGCGACGACCTCCGAAATACCCCCGTTCCCGGACCAGCCGTTGAGCGGGTACTCCTTCCACTGCGAGCCCATCCGACGGCGCACCACCGGGTTGCCGACGCTGTCACCGACCTGCCCCTGCCGTCCGGCAACCCATGCCTCGGTGTCAGAAACGGCGGCAACGCTGTGCACCCCTGCCCTGGGCCACAGGAACGGCAGCGGGACGTCCCTCAGCGCGGCGGGCTGGGTCTCGGCATGGACGGCGGACACAGGAGCCAACGCAACGACCGCAACAGCCACAGCGGCCAACCGGGCGCGGAATGATCTCATCCCGCCATCATGCGGTCTGCACCAAAAAGATGCCAGTGTTCACTGGAAAGAACCTCAGCCGCGACGCTCAGACGAGCCTGGCCGGCGGTGGTGGTCCGGTCGTTCGATTGGCGGGGCGGCTGCCGAGGGCTCTCGACGGTCTTGCTAACCGCAGGAAGTACCCAGAGCCCGGCAGGCGGTTGAAGACCTGGTCACGGAGCTGAAGCAGGCGGTCGGGCCGGTCCTGAGCGTCCTAAGAGGCAGGGCGTTCGCGATGACGACGGTATCTTCCGATCGTGGGTTGGGATAGCGAGGGTGTGCTGGCGGGCCGGTACCGGAAACTCGGGCCGATCGGGCAGGGCGGGATGGGCGCGGTGTGGCGCGCTTATGACACCGATTTGGAACGCGAGGTGGCCATCAAGGAACTGCGGGTTCCCGAGCAGGTCACCGAGCAGGAACGGCGCGTGTGGTACGCGCGGATGGGGCGGGAGGCCCGGGCCGCCGCCCGGCTGAGGCATCCGGGGATCGTCACTGTCTACGACCGGGTGATGGGCGAGGACGGCCGTCCGTGGATCGTGATGGAGCTGATCCGGGGGCAGTCCTTGGATCACCTGCTGGCCGAACGGCAGATCCTCCCCAAGCAGCAGGTCGCCGTGATCGGGTTGGCGGTGCTGGAGGCGCTGTCGGCCGCCCACGCGCACCGGATCGTGCACCGCGACGTCAAACCGGCCAACGTGCTGCTGGAGGGCGATCGGATCGTCCTCACCGACTTCGGCATCGCCGCGGTGGAGGGCGATGCCACCCTCACCCGCCCTGGCGCCGCGCTGGGCACTCCCACCTACATGTCCCCCGAGCAGGTGGCCGGCCAGGCCGTCACTCCCGCCTCGGACCTGTGGTCACTCGCCGCGACCTTGTACGCGGCGGTGGAAGGCCGCCCGCCGTTCGCCGCTCCCACGTTCGGGGCACTGTTCGTCGCCATCGCCACCCAGGACCCCGTACCGCCCCAATGCGGCGGGCCGCTCGCGCAAGTCCTGAACGGACTGCTGCGCAAAAACCCCGCCGACCGGCTATCCGTCGCACAGGTCCGTGATCTGCTCACCACCGTCACCGAGCCCGGTGCCCAGTCCCGCCGATCTGCTGACCAGAAATCCGCGCCCACCCGCAGCTTTACGGACGACGTGACGCTTCTCCGTGGCCCCATATCCTCCCCAGAAGACAAAGGACGGTCCCAGTCGGCCCGTGCTGCCAAGGATCTGCCCGAGCATGCAGAGGTCGCCAAGTACCGGGAGCTGGCCGAGGCCGACCCTGGCCGCTACCGTCCCGACCTCGCCCGATCTCTGAGGCAGCTCGGCAACGCCCTGAAGAAGCTGAACCGCCATGCCGAGGCGGCAACCGTCAGGCAGGAGACGGTCGCCCTCTACCGGCGGTTGGCCGAAGCCAACCCCGGCCGCTACCGCCCCAGCCTCGCCCTGGCGCTGCACAACCTCGGCTTCACCTTGGGGAAACTGGACCGCCATGCCGAGGCAGTGCCCATGCAGCAGCAGGCGATCGCCATCTACCGGGAACTCGCCGAGGCCGAACCCAGCCGCTATCGCCCCGATCTCGCCGTATCGCTGCACGAGCTCGGCAACACACTGTGGAAACTTCAGCGCTTCACCGAAGAGCTGGCTGTAGAGCAAGAGGCGGTCTCCATCCGCCGACAGCTGGCAGAAGCCAACCCTGAGCCCTACCGCCCCGACCTCGCCCTATCGCTCCACAACCTCGGCCTCACACTGTGGAAACTGGACCGTCTCGCCGAGGAGCTGACTGTAGAGCAAGAGGCGGTCGCCATCCGCCGGGAGTTGGCGGAGGCCGACCCAGGCCGCTACCGCCCCAGCCTTGCCCAGACTCTGCGCAACCTCAGCTTCACTCTGAAGAGGCTGGACCGCCATGCCGAGGCCGCACCCATGCAGCAGCAAGCGGTCGACCTCTACCGGCAGTTGGCCGAAGCCGACCCAGACCGCTACCTTCCCAACCTCGCTCAATCGCTCCACGAGCTAGGTAACACGCTGTGGAAACTACAGCGCTACGCCGAAGAGCTGCCCGTGGAACAAGAGGCGGTCGCCATCCGCCGGCAGTTGGCCGAAGCCGACCCAGACCGCTACCGCGCCAACCTTGCCCTTTCGCTCCAAAACCTCAGCTTCACCATGGGGAAACTGGACCGCCATGCCGAGGCGGTCCCCGTGAGGCAGGAGGCGATCGCCCTCTACCGGCGGTTGGCGGAGGCCGAACCAGACCGTTACCGCCCTGACCTCGCCGTATCGCTGCACGAACTCGGCAACACACTGTGGAAGCTACAACGCTTCACCGAAGAGCTGGCTGTAGAGCAAGAGGCGGTCTCCATCCGCCGACAGCTGGCAGAAGCCAACCCAGAGCGCTACCGCCCCGACCTCGCCCTATCGCTCCACAACCTCGGCCTCACACTGTGGAAACTGGACCGTCTCGCCGAGGAGCTGACTGTAGAGCAAGAGGCGGTCGCCATCCGCCGACGGTTGGCGACCGCCAACCCTGACCGCTACCGCCCCGGCCTCGCCCAATCCCTGAGCAACCTCGGCAACACGCTGAAGAGGCTTAACCGCCATACCGACGCGGAAGCCGTGAAACAGGAGGCAGACGCCATCCGCCAACAGCTAGGCCAAACCTGACCCAACCGCGACCACCCGCTGACATAGCCGCCAAACTCGGGCTTCCGGACGTGGCCGGGGTCCGGTGGGTGCATGCGGGGCAGCTCGCGCGGCTGGTGGAGGTGCCGGGACGGGCGAGCGTCCGGCACATCTGGGCGCGCCCCCAGTGCGGACCTCTACTCACCGGCACATCGCGTCGATCAGGTCCGTGAAGTTCGGGAACTCCTCTCCCGCCGCCGCCACGATCTCCGCCGCGGAACGGCGCCCACCCGGCGCGTGCTGCTCCGCGATCGCGCGAAAGACCTCGTTCGGCTCCGTTTTACGACCTGGATCCGTGATCGCCTCATGCGGCCCCGAGCCGGCCGCGAACAACCAAAGCAGGTCGCCGAGGTCGCGGGCTATCACGCCGCACTCGCCCTCGGAACCGAGGTAGACGACAGGCTGCTCGACGATGGGCGCACCGGGCCGAGCAAGCCAGAAACCGACATAGTCGCCGGTCCCGGTGGCGCCGAAGAAGCGGAACTCGCTGCCATCGACCTCTTCGTTGCCGGTCCACAGGCGAAACCACCACGCGGTCTCCGCCGGCGCCTCGAACCGTTCGTACGGCTCGAAATCACAGCCGTGGGCCTCGTCGGTTTCTTCGTCCCATTCCCACTCGAAGCCCACCTCGGCCACTTCGGCCAGGGCGATGGGCAGCGTCAGATCTTCGGGGGCCTCCGTCATTTTGAAATGCTAAACCACCTCTCACACCTGGCAGTCAGAGGGCTTCAGACCTCCGCCCCCTGCTGTGCAACGAGATCAAGTCCGCCCAGGAGCGTCCTCACATCCCTCCTGACCAGCGTCGGCCCCCTCCCGCACGCCCACACCCGGCACGGTGGGCGAGTCCGCACGGCCGCCGATGCGGTGCCGCTGGTCAGTCGATGCCTTCGACGATGCGGAAGTCGCGCTCGACGCCGTCGGGGAGGGCGACCAGCGCCTTCTGGTATGCCTCGCTCTCGTATGCCGCGACGGCCTGTTCAAAGCTGTCGAACTCGATCAGAACGACGCGTTGCGTGATTCCGGCCTCGTGGGCGACGACTCGACCGCCACGGGACGGGAGGAGGGCCAGGTTGCGCCCGCCCCCAGCCTGGACGGCCGGACCGGCCAGCTTGTCGTAGGCAGCCAGCCTCTCAGGGTCGGAAATGGCGGGGTAGACACTGACCCAGTAGCCCTTAGCCATGGAAACCTCCAGTGTTCGGCCGGACACGTCCGACTTCGAATTGACACCCAGATCGATCGATCCCGGCGACCGGTACTGCGGTCGGCTGAATCGTCATATGCGCAGGTTAGGACTTGATGTGCGGTCGAGGGAAAGACCGGTACGAGATAGACTCAGAACGGATCGTTATCAATCGACCGGGAGGGCACGTGGCGCCGGATACGGTGAGCCTGCGGTACTTCCTGGTGCTGGCGCAGGAGTTGAACTTCACCCGCGCGGCCGCTCGGATTGGTATTGCACAGCCCGCACTCAGCGCCCGGATGCGCCGATTGGAGGCGGAGCTCGGCACGGCCCTGCTGGTCCGCAACACGCGTAGCGTCGTATTGACCACAGCCGGTGCGGCTTTGGCGGAGTCCGCGCCGCCCGCGCTGGCGGCGCTGGACCGGGCCTGGGACACCGCCCGGAGCGCGGCGGCCGGTGAACTGGGCACGCTGCGCATCGGATACAGCCTCAGCACCGGGGCCGAGACGGCACCGGCCCTGGTGGACAGGCTGATTCGCGGCAACAGCGGACTCGATGTCGGCGCGGTCCCGATGGCGACACCGGAGATCTCCCCCGCGGTGGCCGACGGCCGCATCGATGCCGGGATCACCCGCGGTGAACAGCCTGGCCGCGGCGTGCGCCGGTTCCTGCTGCGGCGTGAGCGCATCGGGGTTCAACTGGCGCAGCACCATCCGCTGGCCGAACACCCGGAGATCGAGATCGCCGACGCGGCCGCGTATCCCCTGCGACTCGCCGACCGTGCGGCCAACCCCGTGGTCCACGATCAGCTGTCCGCACTGTTCCAAGACACCCGACCACACCCCCGATTCCACACGCCCGCAGTCTCTTTCGACATGTCTCAGCGCGACCTGCTCGACGGGGTCACCCTCGCCCCGGCCGGAGAAGCCGCGGTCACAGCACAACCGGCCGGTCTCACCTGGCGACCGCTGCGGGGCGCGCCCACCCTGACGATCCACCTGGTCCTCCCACGCGAACAGTCGCCGCTGCACCGCCGCATCCGTACCGTCGCCAAAACCCTGGCGCACGAGCTGAACTGGCTGCCGGACTGACGCTCAGGAGGTCAGGCGAGACGGACGCCTGCGGTGGCGAGGCCGAGCACCTCGCGCCCGGCGGACTTCGCGATGATGATGACGACGGCGGTCTTGCTGAATGCCCGACTCCGCCCCGCCTGCTCCGCCTCGGCGCGGTAGAGGTCGGTGTGGCGGTCGTGCTGGTCGGCGCCGAGGGAGATCAGCAGGCGTTCGGTCATGCGGCGGGTGAGGGCGTCTTTGTCGAGGAATGCCCAGCCTGAGAGGTCGGAGAGGAAGCGGGCGAACTCGGTCTTGCCGGATCCTGCGTAGCCGCCGACCAGGACCAGGACAGGGTTACCGCTGGCGTTGGCGACGGCTCGGCCGTGCCAAGCGTTGGCGAGTCGGGTCTTGAGGCGTCGGGGATGCGTAGTCCGCGTTCCCAGCGGGATACCTCGTGTCGGGTGAGGGTGTCAGAACCGGCGAGGTCGCAGAGTTGGCAGCTGGGGTGCGTTGGCTTCCTGCTACCTCGTAAGCGTTCTCGCCCTGGTCCTGGTCTTCCTGGCCGTTCTGGACAGCGCCGGCAGCGGCAGGGGCGGGTGGGAGGCTCCCAGACCACCCACGGGGACGAGGTAGAGGACGAGGGGTCAGGCAAACCGGACGAAGACGGCGACGGGGTGCCGAAGGAGTCCGGGACCGGGAACACATCGGCGGCTGGACGGGCGAGGGGCGAGCCGCCGCGTGGGGGCGGCCTTACGGCGTTTCGCCATGGACGAAATGGCGGGGGCGCTGTGTCAGCAAAGCCCTCTTGCGGTGACCGCAAGAGGGCTTTGGGGTGGAGCCGCCTATCGGAATCGAACCGATGACCTATTCATTACGAGTGAATCGCTCTGCCGACTGAGCTAAGGCGGCGTGCCGTGCGGGGCACGGCGGGATGAAGTCTACCGGGTGTCGGGGGGTGGGTGTGCACGGGTTTCAGCCGCAGGTGGTTCCGGACTTGGGCGGGTCGGCGGTGATCAGGTAGTTGTCGGTGGCCTTGGTGATGCAGGGGTTGCCCTGGAGGTAGGCGGTGTGGCCGTCGCCGTTGAAGGTGAGGAGGACGCCGCTGGAGAGCTGGCTGGAGAGGTTCTGGGCCCACTTGTAGGGCGTGGCGGGGTCGCGGACGGTTCCGATGACGACGATGGGGGCCGCGCCCTTGGCGGTGATGGGTTTCGGCTGCTGGTTGGTCTGGAAGGGCCAGTAGACGCAGGGGAGGCCGCCCCAGACGACGAAGGGGCCGAAGCGGGGGGCGACCTTCTGGGCCTCGTCGGCGGCCTTCTTGTAGGCGGCGAGGTTGGACGGGTTGGGCTTGTCTATGCAGTTGACGGCCATGTTGGCGTCGGTCTGGTTGCTGTAGGTGCCGTTGGGCTTGCGTTCGACCATCTCGTCCGCGAGGGCCAGGAGGACGGTGCCGTCGCCGCTCAGCGCCTGGACGAGCGCCTGGCGGAGGACGGGCCAGTACTCCTTGACGTAGAGCGCCCTGGCGATGCCCATCACGGCCAGGGACTCGGTGACCTTGCGGGAGTCGCGGGTGTTGCTGAGCGGCTTCTTGTCGGTGGCGGCGAGGAAGGACTCGATCTTCGCGATGACGGCGTCGGGGGTGGTGCCGAGCGGGCAGTTGCCGGACTGGACGCAGTTGTCGGCGAAGGCGCGGAGGGCCGTCTCGAAGCCCTTGGCCTGCTCGATCAGGAGGTCGGTCGAGGAGAGCTGGGGATCGACGGCGCCGTCCAGGACGAGGGCGCGGACGTTCTTCGGGAACTGCTCGGCGTAGAAGGCTCCCAGGTAGGTGCCGTACGAGGCGCCGTAGTAGGTGAGCTTCTCGTCACCGAGGGCGGCGCGGAGGACGTCCATGTCGCGGGCTGCGTTGGCGGTGCCGACGTAGGGCAGTTTCGAGGCGTCCTTGGTCCTGCAGCGCTGGGCGAACTCCTCGCTCTGGACGCCGAGGGCGTTCGTCTCCTGCTGGTCGTCCGGGGACGCGTCGGTGGCGAAGAACTTGTCGAGTTCGGGGCCCGTGTTGCAGCGGACGGGGTCGCTGGCGGCGACGCCGCGGGGGTCGAAGCCGACGATGTCGAAGCGGCGGCGCAGGTCGTCCCCGAACGTGCGGGCGGCCTGGCGGACGAAGTCGACCCCGGAACCGCCCGGCCCGCCCGGGTTGGTGAGGAGCGAGCCGATCCGTTTTGATTTGTCCTCGGCCGGGAGCCGGATCACGGAGATGCCGATCTCCGCGCCGGTCGGGTCGGAGTAGTTCAGCGGCACCTGGACGGTCGCGCACTCGAAGCCGTTGTCGCAGGACTTCCAGGACGGTTTCTGGCCGTAGAAGGACTTGAGGTCCGCAGGGACGCTGGCCGGCACCGTCTTCTTCTCGCCGTCGGCGTCGCTGCTGCTACTGCTGCATCCGGTGGCCATCGCCAGTACCAGCACGGTGGCCGCACTGATGAACCTCGCTGCCTGCACCCTGGTCCCCGTCTCGTCATAGCGGCACGTACGCCGCCGCCTACGCTACGTCGGCGCGGCGGCAAAGGGCCACCATAGGGCCGAGACGGGGCCCGCGTGGCGCGGCGCGGGCCCCGTCCGTGCGCCATGCCCCGCGGGGTCGGGCACGGCGCGTCCGGGCGGTCGTTTGGGCCGAGCGGCCGACCGGACGTTTCTAACCCGGGCCTCCGCCGGGCGGTCCCTCTGGGCCGCTGACGGGTGGTCGTCCTCCTCGGCCGTCGCCGGGGGCTCCTCCTCGGCCATCGCCGGGACGTTGCGGGGCCAGGGATGCGCATGCCTGCATGGCCTTCTGTTCCTCGGCCGATCGGGTTGGACGGGTGGACGGTGCGTTGCTTGGGCGGGTGGTCGGTGCCCCGGTCGGGCGGCCTCCTTCTGGGAGGTTGACGCCCTGTTGCTCCAGGCAGGCGCGGAACGAGGCCATTGGGTCGGCGGCGCCGGGCTTGTCCGACGCGCCGCCTCCGCAAGCGGCGGTGAACAGCAGCAAGGCGGCGCCCAGAGCGCCCAGAGCGTAGGTCGGTCTCATGAGTCTCCTCGGTCCTCGGGTCAGCGGCCCGCGCCCTGGTTCACGGTGGTCGCGGTGAGCGTGCCGTCCGCGGCCTTGGTCCCCCGGACGGTGACGTTCGCGCCCGAGGCGACGTTCTTCAGGTCGCCGTCCTTGGTGATGCGGACCCTGGTCTCCTCGCTGGTCGCGACCTTCACCGTCTGGCCGGACGTCGTGCGCAGGTAGAGCGTGTTGCCGGTGACCTTCACGACCGTGCCTGTCGTGGTGTCGCCGCTCCCTGCGAAGCCTCCGGGGCCCGGGGCGTTGCCGGGCGGCTGCGCCCCGGGCATGCCGCCGTAGCCGCCTTGGGGGCGTCCGGCGGTGAAGCCTCCGGCCGGACGCTCGGAGCCGTCCGATGACCACTTCTGCGCCTGGACGCCGCCCAGGAAGCCCGCGACCAGGATGATCCCGGCGGCGAGGTAGAGCGTCGGTCCGGGCAGGGAGCGGCGCTGCGGGCGTGCCGCCAGCGTGGCGTCGAGGTCGTCGGCGAACGGGGAGCTGGACAGCAGTTCCGCGTCCTCCGAGGGTGCGCGCGGGCCGGCAACGCGCTTGCCGGGCGGTTCGGGGCTCACGGTTCTCCTTCGGTCGTCAGTCATGGCGGAGCGCCTCGATGGGACGGAGCCGGGCGGCGCGGGAGGCGGGGTAGCCGCCGAAGAACAGGCCGATCGCGACGGAGACGCCCAGGGCGAGGACGATCGACGACGGCACCAGGACGGGGTCGACGCCCGCGATCGTGAAGCGGCTGCCGACAACGCCGGCGAGGACGCCGAGGAGGCCGCCGAGCAGGCTGAGGACGGTGGCCTCCGCGACGAACTGGCCGAGGATGGCGCCGCGCGGCGCGCCGATGGCCTTGCGGATGCCGATCTCGCGGGTCCGCTCGGTGACGGTGACCAGCATGATGTTGGTGATGCCGATGCCGCCGACGAGCAGGCTGATCGCGGCGACGGCGCCGAGCAGGACGGTGAACGTGCGGCTCGACTCGCTGACCGCCGTCTGGACGCTGGCCTGGCTCGACACGGTGAAGTCTGCGGTGCCGGAGGCGGTGTCGTGCCGCTGGGCGAGGAGTGTCGTGATCTCGGCCTGGGCTGCGTCGACGGCCTCGCTGCCCGTGGCCTGGACGATGATCTGGTCGAGGCCGCCGTAGCCGGTGAGGGTCTCCTGGACGGCGGGCAGCGGCGCAACGGCGATGCTGTCGGGGTCGGAGAAGGAGGACGAGGACGAGCCCGTCGCCTTGAGGACTCCGGTGACCGTGAACCGGATCCCGCCGACGTCGATCTTCTTGCCGAGCGGGTCCACCCGTCCGAACAGGTCGGACGCGACCGTGCTGCCGAGCACGACGGTCTTGCGCGCGGCGGTCACGTCCCCGTCGGTGAACAGTGCGCCGGACGCGACGGTCTTGTTCGCGGCGCCGAAGTAGGTCGGGGTGGTGCCGACGAACTGGCCGATGGTCACGCTCGTCCCCTCGTAACCGGCGGTGACCGACTGGCTGGTCACGACCGGGGACGCGCTCTTCACCGACGTCGCCTTGGCGAGGGCCTTCGCGTCGGCCGTGGTGAGGTCGTGGGCCTGGGTGCGGGGGCCGGTGTCGGTGCTCTGGCCGGGACCGCCGCCGAAACCGCCGAAGCCGCCCGGGCCGCCGAAACCGCCGCCGCGGCCGGTCGTGGACGGGCTGACGGTCAGCGAATCGGCGCCGAGCCGCTGGATGCTCTTCTTGATCTGCTCGGACGAGCCGTTCCCGACCGCGACGAGCAGGATCACCGCGGCGACGCCGATCAGGATGCCCAGCGTGGTGAGGGAACTGCGCAGCTTGTTGGCCGACAGTCCGCGCACGGCGAACCGCAGGATGTCGAGGACGCTCAACGCGCGCCTCCCGCAGGCGTCGTCCAGGCGGCGCCGGGCGGCGGCCCGGTGACGGGGGCGCGGCGCGCGTCCTCGACGATCCGGCCGTCCACGAGGCGGACGACGCGTTTGGCGTGCGCGGCGACGTCGTCCTCGTGGGTGATCACGATGATGGTGCGGCCGGCGAGCGCGAGCCGGTCGAAGACGCCGAGGACGTCGGCGGTGGAGGCGCTGTCGAGCGCGCCGGTCGGCTCGTCGGCGAGCAGCAGCGCGGGCGCGGTGACGAGGGCGCGGGCGACGGCCACGCGCTGCTGCTGGCCGCCGGACAGCGCGTTCGGCTCGTGCCGGGTCCGGTCGGCGAGCCCGACCTCGCGGAGCGCGGCGAGGGCGCGCCGCCGCCGGTCGGGGCCCTTGACGCCGCCGTAGGCGAGCGGGAGTTCGACGTTGGCCTGCGCGGTCATCCGCGGGATGAGGTTGAAGGACTGGAAGATGAACCCGATGCGGCGGTTGCGCAGGATCGCGAGGCTCCGCTCGTCCAGCCCGGCGACGTCCCGGCCGTCGAGGAGGTAGCGGCCGCCGCTCGGCGTGTCCAGGCAGCCGATGATGTTCATCAGCGTGGACTTGCCGGAGCCGGACGCGCCCATGACCGCCACGTAGTCGCCGCGTTCCACGGTCAGCGAGACGCCTTGCAGCGCGTGGACGGCCGTTTCGCCCGTCCCGTACACCTTCGTCACGTCGCGGAGGTCGAGCACGGGGGCCGCGGGCGTCATCGGCGGCCTCCCCCGCCGGGACCGCCCCCGCCGCCCATTCCGGGCCCGCCGCCGCCCGGGAACCCCTGGCGTCCGGTGGTGCCGGACGTCCCGGAGCCGCTCGTAGAGGACGTGACGACGACCTGGTCGCCCTCCTCCAGGCCGGATTTGATCTCGGTGCCCTGGTCGCCCTTGACGCCGGTCTCTACCGTAAGGGTGCTCTGCACGCCGTCGCGGACGACCGTCACGGTGCTCTGCCCGCCGGCCGTCCTGACCGCCGCGCTCGGGACGTAGAGGACGTCCTCCGCCTTGGCCACGGTGATCTCGACGGTCGCGGTCTGGCCGAGCCGGACCCCGGACGGGACGTCCCCCAGCGAGATCGTGGCGGGGAACTTCACCACGTTGTCGGTGGTCGTCGGCGACACCCCGATCGCGGTGATCTTGCCGGTGGCGGTCGTGCCGGTCAGCGCGTCGAACGAGATGGTCGCGGCCTGGCCGACCTTGAGCTTGGTCGTGTCCGCCTCGGTGAAATTGCCCTCGATCTGCAGGTGCTTGGTGTCGGCGATCTCGATGAAGCCCGACCCAGAGGAGGACGACGACGAGGACGTGGACGAGGACGTGGACGAGGACGTGGACGAACCCCCCGGCGAAGATCCCCCGCCGGAGCTCGCCCCAGTGCCCGAGGTGGAGCCGGAGCCGCTGGAGCTGCCGCCGACCGTCCCGTTGACGGCGGTGACCGTCCCGGCGAACGGGGCCTTCAAGACAGTGCCCTCATAGGCGCGCAAAGCGGAGTTGTAGGCGTTCTTCGCCTGGACGTAGCCGGCGTAGCCCTTCTCCGACGACGTGTCACCCTGGGCGGCGACGGCCAGGTTCGCCTTGGCGGCGTTGACGTTCTCCAGCGCCTCGGTCTGGTCCAGGCGGGCGAGGACCTCGCCTCCCGAGACCTTCTCGCCCGCCTTGACGTAGATCTTGGCGACCGTGCCGGACGCGCCGAACGACAGGGCGCGGCTCCGGGCGCTCGCCACGGAGCCGGACGCCGACACCGACGACTCCACGGTCCCCCGCGCCACGCGCGAGACCCGGGTGGACGCGGCGGCTCCGTCACCCCCGTCGCCGAGCGTGAGGTATGCGGTGCCGGCGCCCGCGACGAGCAGCACGCCGAGCGCGCCGTTGACGAGCAGCGTCCGGCGCTGAAACGGCCGATTCATGGAGGTGATGCTCTTGGGCCCGCATGTGGCTCTCGTGAGCCGTGAGTGAGAAACGGATGAGAGAGGCGCCGGGGGTCCGCGGCGTTGGCGGGCGGCGACAACCTCCGCCGCCGTCTTTGTCATCTGTCTTTACACCAACGAATGGAACATCCTGCGATGGTGTGATGCCTGTCGCTTTGGCGCTGGACGCCTTGAAAGGTCACACCTCCCTACGCGACCGTAGGTTACGCGAACGTAAGTTACCGGTCGGCAGGGAGGCAAGGTGATCAGTGCGGCGCGGTCACGCCCGGACACCAAGGCGGGCACACGCAGACGGCGACGGGTCGCGGAGGCGGCCCGGGTCCTCACGACCCCGCTCCTGCCCGAGGACTACCTCGGCCTGGTCAACCCGCTGTGGTCGGCCACCGACCTGCGCGGGCGCGTCGACGCCGTCCGCCACGAGGCGCCGTCCGCCGCGACGCTCGTGATCAGGCCCGGCCGGGCGTGGCGGGGGCACCGGCCGGGCCAGTGGGTCAGGATCGGCGCGGACATCGGCGGCGTCCGGCACTGGCGGACGTTCTCGCTGTCGTCCCCGCCCCGGCCGGACGGGCGGATCACCGTCACCGTCAAGGCCGCCCGCGACGGGTTCGTCTCCGCGCACCTCGTCAACGAGATCCGGCCCGGCGCGCTCGTCCACCTGGCCCCGGCGGACGGCGAGTTCGTGCTGCCCTCGCCGCTCCCCCGCAAGCTGCTCTTCATCACGGCCGGCAGCGGGATCACCCCGGTCATGGCCATGCTCCGCGCCCACGCCGGAGACGGCGCCGACATCGTCGTCCTGCACTCCGACCGGACGGCCGGGGACGTCATCTTCGGCGCCGAACTCCGCGCGATGACCGGCATAAGCCTGCACGAGCGGCACACGTCCGCCGAGGGCAGGCTCAAACCGTCCGAGCTACCGGACGTCTGCCCCGACTGGGCGGAACGCGACACCTGGGCCTGCGGGCCCGGCGCGATGCTGGACGATCTCGCCGCGCACTGGGACGCCGCCGGGATCGCCGACCGGCTCCGCGTCGAACGCTTCCGGACCGTTCTGCAAAGCGGCGGTGAAGGCGGGCGCGTCACGTTCACCAGGAGCGGCGTCGAGGCGGACGCCGACGGGAGCACGCCGCTCCTGGTCGCCGGCGAGGACGCGGGCGCGCTGCTGCCGAGCGGCTGCCGGATGGGCATCTGCCACGGCTGCGTCGGCGCGCTGCGCTCCGGCAAGGTCCGCGACCTGCGCACCGGCCGGGTGCACGGCGAGGAGGGCGAGATCGTCCAGACCTGCGTCTCGGCCGCCGCCGGCCCCGTGGAAATCGACCTCTGAGGCTCTGGGGGACCCACCATGACCGACCATCTGACGACCGCGGACTACGACACGATCGCCGCCGAACTGGACGCCCTCCGCGAGGAGGTCATGGCGGCGCTGGGCGAGCGCGACGCGTCCTACGTCCACCGGGTGATCCGCTGGCAGCGCGGCCTGGAGATCACCGGGCGGGCGCTGCTGCTGGCGTCCTCGCTGCCGCCCGCCTGGGTCGCCGGGACCGCGACGCTCGCCGTCGCGAAGATCCTGGAGAACATGGAGATCGGGCACAACGTCATGCACGGCCAGTGGGACTGGATGCGCGACCCGAAGATCCACTCGACGAGCTGGGAGTGGGACAACGTCTCGCCCGCCGAGCAGTGGAAGCACTCGCACAACTTCGTCCACCACACGTTCACGAACGTCCTCGGCAAGGACAACGACGTCGGCTACGGCATCCTGCGCGTCGCGCCCGAGCAGCGGTGGAGCCCGGCGCACCTCCCGCAGCCCCTCTACAACCTGCTGCTCGCGATGTTCTTCGAGTACGGGGTGGCGGTGCACGACCTGGAGATCGACAAGATCCGGGCGGGGACGGCCGACCCGGCGGCCACCCGGGAGAAGCTGCGCCAGATCGGCCGCAAGATCGCCCGCCAGTGGGGCAAGGACTACCTGGCGTTCCCGCTGCTCAGCGGCCCGCAGTTCCTCTCCACGCTGGCCGCGAACCTCACCGCCAACGTCACCCGCAACGTCTGGGCCCACATGATCATCTTCTGCGGGCACTTCCCCGGCGACGTCGACGTCTTCGAGGAGGAGCGCCTCGACGGCGAGACGAAGGGCGAGTGGTACGTCCGGCAGCTGTGCGGCTCGGCCAACATCACCGGCGGGCCGCTGTTCCACCTGATGACCGGGAACCTCAGCCACCAGATCGAGCACCACCTGTTCCCCGACATGCCGAGCAACCGCTACGCCGAGGTCGCCCCGCGCATCCGCGCCCTGTGCGAGAAGTACGACCTGCCGTACCACACGGGCTCGCTGTCGAAGCAGGTCACGAGCACCTGGAAGAAGATCTTCCGCTACGCCCTCCCCGGCGGGCGGCCCGCCCCGGCCAAGGTCTGAACACGGCCAGGTCTGAACAAGGCCGGGGACGGAGTCCGGGCGTCAGCCCAGGGCTTGGGCGACCGGCAGGTGGAGGCGGGACGGGTCGTTCGCGATCGGGGCGCCGTACTCCATGACCGTGGTGGTGAACGCGGGGCGGAGGCCGTGGTCCTCCGCCCACGCGATCAGTTCCGGGTGCCGGTGGTCGATGTCGAGCCGTATCGGACCCTTGGGAGCGACCTCCTCCACCAGCGCGAGCGCGGTTCCGGCGTCCTGCGCGATGACGGGGCCGACGACGGCCTGGTCGTCGTTCCACCACGCGCCGCCGTAGCCGACCACACCGGTCTCGTCCCGGACGATCCGCAGTGTCGCGCAGAACTCCGGCAGGCCCTCGACCAACTGCGACCGGTCGGCACCGAACACCTCGGTGTCGAGCTGGTGCACACCGGGCAGGTCGTCCGCCTCCAGTGGGACGGACATGCCCTGCCCGGACGTCCCTCCCCACTCGCCCTTGTACGTCGTGCACAGGCCCACAGAACGGAACCCAAGACGCTCATATAGAGGACGCCCGTACTCCGTGGCAGTCAGGCACAGGCTCGCCGTGCCCGAGTTCTCCATCGCGTGGCGCATCAGCCGCCCGCCCAGGCCGCGCCGCTCGAAACGCTTGGCGACCAGCACCATGCTGATGGCCGCGACGTCCTTGCCGTAGGGAGTCGACACCACCGTCCCGGCGAGCCCTCCCTCGCCGTCGTCGATCCCGTAGACGTCCCCCACCGAGAACAGGAACCGCCACTTGCGGTCCTCCGGCCCCCACTCGCGATCGGCCGCGAGCCGCTGGCAGGCCCCGAGCTCATCGATCCCTAGCAACCGCACAGTCCCGTCCATGGGCGGACGCTAGATCGGCCCGAGCGGCCCCCACAACCGATTTACCGGCGTCATGGGCTTCAGTACACGGAGACGCCGTAGGCGGAGAGGATCGGGCTGATCGGCTGGAAGAAGGACGTGCCGCCGCTGGCGCAGTCACCGATGCCGCCGATGCCCAGGCCGACCGCGGTGGTGCCCGAGAAGTACGGTGCGCCCGGGGTGTCGCCGGGCTCGGTGCAGAGGGTCGTCCTGGCCAGGCCGGTGATCGTCCCCTCGGGGAAGCGGACGGTGACGTTGATCGCCGTCACGCTGCCGCACCGGACGCCGGTGGTGGGGCCGCTGCGGCACACGCGCTGGCCGACGACCGGGCTGCCCGCGGACGTGATGTCCTGGGAGCCGGGGTAGAGGCGCACGCTGCCCGGCCGCTCCACCTGCGGCTCGACGTACCGGACGAGCGCGACGGCGATATTGCTGACCGCGACGACGGTCCCGAGTTCCGTGGTCAGCGCCGGGTCGGCGTACAGGATCAGCCCGACCTGCGCGCAGCCGCCCGCCGTGAGGAAGTAGTAGGTGCCGTTCTGGCGGACGTTGAAGCCGAGCGTGCAGCGGACGCCGTTGGCCCCGTAGACCGCCTGCCCGCCTTCCCCGCTCGGCGCGGCGGCAGGTGCGGCGTGGGCGGCGGGTGCGGCGGGTGCGAGGACGCCCAGAACGGCGGCGACCACGGCCAGCGTGAAGATGCGGCGCATCACGTACCTCCTGTGGGAGCCCAGGATGGCGACTCCCCGGAATAGTGCGTAGGACGGGCCGCGACGGCAAGGGGACGAAGGTGCCAAGGTTCGCGGGGGCCGTATATCAGAATCACGATCACCCCAGGTGGGAGGGCGGTCTTGGAATGACCGCGACCCTGCGGGGGTTCTCCAGACCGTTCCATGGGACGGACGGGAACCGGGGCGGGTGAGACTTCCAGGATGACCGAAAGTCGGGACGAGTCCGGGCCGTTCGCCGGGCGGACCGCCTGGGCGCGCAGCCTGCGCACCCCCCTGCGGCAGTTCCTGCGCACCGAGACCGGCGGCGCGACGGTGCTGCTGGCCGCGACGCTCGCCGCGCTCATCTGGGCGAACGCGGACGCCGGATCGTACGAGCGGCTGTGGGACACGGAGGCGTCCGTCACCTTCGGCGGCACCGGCATCTCGCAGGACCTGCGCGACTGGGTCAACGGCGGCCTGATGACGGTGTTCTTCTTCGTCGTCGGGCTGGAGGCGCGCCGCGAGTTCGACGTCGGCGAGCTGCGCGACCGGCGGCGGCTCGCGCTGCCGCTGGCCGCCGGGCTCGGCGGCATGATGGCGCCGATCGCGATCTACCTGGCGTTCAACGCGGGGCAGCCGACCGCGCACGGCTGGGGCATCGCGATGTCGACCGACACGGCGTTCGCGCTCGGCGTGCTGGCGCTGGTCGGGCGGCGCTTCCCGGCCCGGCTGCGCGCCTACCTGCTGACGGCGACCGTGGTGGACGACGTCGTCGCGCTCGCGGTCATCGGGATCTACTACAGCGAGGACGTGCACGCCCCGGCGCTGCTGGCGGCGCTCGGCGTGTTCGCGGTCATCGTCGCGATCCGCGCCGCCGGCGTCCGGCAGTTCGGCGTGTACGTGCTGCTGGGCGTCGGCGCGTGGGCGGCGCTGGAGTCGTCCGGGGTGGAGCCGGTGGTCATCGGGCTGGCCATGGGCCTGCTGACGTACGCACATCCGGCCGCGCGCAGCGACCTGGAGCGCGCGTCGGAGGTCTTCCGGCTGTTCCGGGAGCAGCCGACGCCGGAGTACGCGCGGTCGGCGCAGACGAACGTGGCGGCGGCGATCTCGCCGAACGACCGCCTGCAGCTGCTGATCCACCCGTGGACGAGCTACGTGATCGTTCCGCTGTTCGCGCTGGCCAACGCGGGGATCTCCATCAGCGGCGACTTCCTCGGCCGCGCGTTCACGTCCCCGGTCACGCTGGGCGTCCTGGTCGGCTACGTCGCCGGGAAGCCGGTCGGCATCGTCGGCTTCTCCTGGCTGGTCACGCGGCTCAGCCGGGGCCGGCTGCGGCCGCCGGTCGGCTGGGCGGCGGTCGGCGGCGGCGGCACCGTCGCCGGCGTCGGGTTCACCGTGGCGCTGCTGATCGCGGCGCTCACCTTCACCGGGCCGCGGCTGGAGGAGGCGAAGATCGGCATCCTGTCCGCCGCGCTGGTCGCCACGGTCCTCACCTGGGCCGTCGTCCGCGCGACGTGGCTGCTGCCGCCGGCCTGGCGGCTGCGGGCCCTGCTCGGCACGGCGGAGACGATCATCGACCTGGCCGCGCCCGTCGACTCCGAGCGCGACCACATCCGGGGCCCGGCCCGCGCCCCGGTCACCGTGGTCGAGTACGGCGACTTCGAATGCCCGTACTGCGGGCAGGCCGAGGACGTCATCCGGGAGCTGCTCGCCGACTACGGGGACGTCCGGTACGTGTGGCGGCACCTGCCGCTCACCGACGTCCACCCGCGGGCGCAGCTCGCGGCGCAGGCTGCGGAGGCGGCGGCCGAGCAGGGCGCGTTCTGGGAGATGCACGACCTGCTCCTCGACCGCCAGGACGCGCTTCAGCCGAAGGACCTCGTCCGCTACGCCGCCGAACTGGGCCTCGACGTCGACCGGTTCCGCGCCGACCTGCGCGCGAACGTGGGCACCGACCGCATCGCCGAGGACGTCGACTCCGCCGACCTGAGCGGCGTCTCCGGCACCCCGACGTTCTTCGTCAACGGCCGCCGCCACACCGGCGCCTACGACATCACGGCCCTCTCCGCGGCCGTCAAGACGGCCCGCAAGGCCATCGCCCTACGCTCCTGACCCCTCGTCGGGGTTGTACATGGCGTCGTGCTGCTGGCGCGGCGAGCACACCGACGCGGACGGGCAGGAGCACCGCCGCGAGCCCACCTTCACCGTCACACGGTCGCCGGGAACGTTGTATCCGATGACCTGCCCCTCGCCCTCGGGAGTACTGACGCGCGACCCCAGCCGCGGCGCCTTCTCCTTGAACTCCATGTAGAGCGGGTGCTCGTACTTGAGGCAGCACATGAGGCGGCCGCAGGCACCGGCTATGCGGAGCGGGTTGACCGGGAGGTCCTGCTCCTTCGCCATGCGGACGGAGACGGGTTCGAAGTCCTTGAGGAAGGTGGCGCAGCACAGGTCGCGGCCGCAGGGGCCGATGCCGCCCTGGAGGCGGGCCTCGTCGCGGGGGCCGACTTGGCGGAGCTCGACGCGGGCCTTGATGCCGCGGGCCAGGTCGCGGACGAGGGCGCGGAAGTCGACGCGGTGCGGCGCGGTGAAGTAGATCTTGAAGACGTTGTCGTGGTCGAGGAAGTCGACGCCGATGACCTTCATCGGCAGCTCGTGCTTGCGGATGAGGCGCTTGGCGATCGAGCGGCCCTCGGCGCGGCGGCGGCGGTTGGTCTCGTCGCGGGCGAGGTGCTCCTCGGTGGCGGGGCCCGCGCACTCGGGCAGGCCGTCGATGTCGTCGGACACCCACTGGGGCGCCCACACGCACTCGGCGACCTCCGGGCCCGAGTCGGTCGGGACGAGCACCTTGTCGCCGACCTTCGGGGTGTGCGGACCCGGGTCGAGGTAGTACAGGCGGCCGTAACGGGTGAAGCTGACGGCCATCACCATGCCCACGGTTTCGCTCCGTTCGCCCGGTTCCGTTGCTCCACGTTAGCCGTCCGGGCGCGTGCGTCACCAGATGGCGCCGGCTCAGCGGACGGCGCCGCGGCTCACCAGGTGGCGTCGGCGAGGTCCTTCGCGGGGACGGCGGGGCTGCCCAGCACGTACAGGTCGCCGGCGGTGACCATGATCGTCCCGCCGGGGACGGCCGGGTCGATGTCGGTCAGCGGGCCCGCCACCTTCTGCCGCCACAGCACCTTCACCGGCTTGCCCGCCAGGGTGAACGACTGGACGGTCAGCTGCGACTTCGCGACCGTCCCGGCGACGATGGTCTTGCCGTGGACGACGGCGTTGGAGCTGCCCTTGGGCAGCGTCATGACGGCCTTGCTGACCTTCAGGTTGCCGTCGGCGCCCTTGGTGTCGAGCATGCGGAGCTGGCTCTTGGCGGAGCCGACGGGCGTCCAGACGAAGGACAGTCCGGTGCCGGACCAGGAGAGGCTGTCGACGCGCCCAGGCGACTTCGTCGTCCAGGTCTTGCTGGTGCCGCTGCTCAGGGACAGCACCGTCACGCGGCTCCGCTTGCCCGTGTAGGTGACGTAGGCGACGTGGTCGCCGGAGACGGCGATGTCCGACCAGGCGGTGGAGGTGCCGGGGACGGTCGCCTTCGGGATGTCCTTCAGGTCGTGCGGGTGCCCGTCGTCGTTCAGGTGGAGGCGCTGGAAGGTGACGGTGCGGTCGCCGTAGGACGCGACGATGTACGAGCCGTCCTTCGCGGCGGCGACGCGGTGGAAGACGCGGCCCGGCGGCGGAGCCACCGGCAGGCCCACGTTCGCGCCGGTGCGCACGTCGCGGACGAGCAGCGCCGTCCCCTCCGCGGTGACGCCGACGACGAAGCGGGGGTCGTTCCGGTCGGCCTTCGCGGCGGCGGCGGGCTTGGCCTCGCGCTCCTCGTCCGGGGCGTCCTGGCGGTTGTGCACCAGGTCGACACCGCCGCCGATGAACAGCGCCGCGGCCGCGGCCGCGGCGAGCGGAGCCAGGCTCTTCCATGAGCCGAGCCGCATCCCCGAGTCGTCGCGCCTGCCGTCGTCCATGGGTACGCCGTGCACCTGCCTCTCCACGCATGGGTTACCGCGTCGTTTCTATCTCATCTACGGGCATACAAAAACCCATGAAGCGGGAGTTACCACATCGACGCACAACGCCGGGCGCGCGGCGGTGCCGGAGCGTGAGGCACTACAGGACGACGGCGCGGGCGCGGCGGACCTCCTCTCACCTCTCCGGAGCAACGTCATCACGAAGCGTAACCAGCATGGCCAACACGGTTACAGAGAGTTCTCTCTTACTCAGCCGAGAGACGCGCGTGCGGCGTCCACGAGCGACGCCCGGTACGAGCCGCCGAACAGCGCCACATGGACGAGCAGCGGATGCAGCTGGTGCAGCGGGACGCGGGCGCGCCAGCCGTCCGCGAGCGGCGCCGCCTCGTCGTAGGCGGCCAGGACCGTGTCGAGGTGCGGCGTCCCGAAGAGCGCCATCATCGCGAGGTCGGTCTCCCGGTGCCCGCCGTGGGCGGCCGGGTCGATGAGCAGCGCGCGGCCGTCCGTCCACTGGACGTTCCCGGACCACAGGTCGCCGTGGATCCGGCTCGGCGGCTCCGGCGGCCCGGCCAGCTCCTCGATCTCCGCCATCACGCGCTCGATCAGCCGGACGTCGTCGTCCGACAGGTGCCGGGCGCCGAGGCGGAGGAACGGCTCCAGGCGGCGCTCGGCGTACCAGCGCGGCCAGCCGTCGCCGTCCGGGGTGTTGTCGAGCGGGAGGTCGGCGATGAAGCCGTCCCAGGGCGCGCCGTAGGCGTCCGGGCGGTTCCCGGTGTGCAGGGCGGCCAGCTCGCGGCCGAGCCGCTCGGCGGCCTCGCGGGACGGCGACGCCGACGGCAGCCACGGCAGGACGAGCATGCGGTCGTCCGCCGCGAGCACCTCCGGGACGGGCGTCCCCGGCCCCGCCTCGCCCAGCCACCGGAGCCCCGCCGCCTCCGCCGCGAACACCCCGGCCCGGTCGGCGGCGGCCTTCACGAACACCTCGCGGCCGTCGGCGAGGGACGCCCGGTGCAGCGTCCAGGAGTGGCTGGAGCCGAGGCCGCGCACGTCCGCGACCCCCGTGCCGAGGAGGCGCTCCAGCCGGGCCCGCACTCAGCGCTCCTTGAGCGCGGCGCGGATCTCCTCCAGGAGGCCGGGCATCGCCGCCTCGACCTGCTCCATGACCAGGTCGAAGTCGGCGGGCCTCCCGTAGTACGGGTCGGGGACGTCCAGGTCGCCGGCCGCGTCCGGGTCGAACTCGCGCAGCAGCCTGGTCTTGCCGCGCGCCTCCTCGTCCGGCGCCATCGAGCGCAGCGCCCGCAGGTGCCCCTCGTCCAGCGCCAGGATCAGGTCGTACCGGCCGAACCAGGACGGCTCGAACTGCCGCGCGACGTGCGCCGACCGGTAGCCGGCGCGCTCCAGCGTCGCGACCGTCCGCTCGTCGGCCCCGTCGCCCACATGCCAGCTGCCGGTGCCGGAGCTGTCGACCTCGACGTCCAGGCCCTCCTGCTCGACGTGGTGGCGCAGGACCCACTCGGCCATCGGAGAGCGGCAGATGTTACCCGTGCAAACGAACGTGACGCGGTACGGCATGACCCCCATCATGCCCGAGGTCAGCGCCTTTCAACGATGACGGTGTCCACCCCCGGAACGCCCAGCACGACCGGGGGTGAGCCGCCCCCGGACAGAACACGACCCCCGGCCGGGGGGCCGGGGGTCGCGTCCTGGGGTGGGTCGAGCGGCGGCGTCAGCTGCGGACGGCGTTCAGCGCGTCCACGATGCCGTTGCCGAAGAACCCGTTCTGCTCCTTCGAGCCCTCACAGGTCTGCGTCGAGGTCTGCTTGCCCGCCGAGGTGTACCAGACGTACTCGACGGTCCGCGGGCTCGGGCATTCCTTGGCGGTCGCCGTGCCGCGCAGCACGCGCTCGACCGTGTTCGGGCTCAGCGTCAGGCCGCCGTTCCGGGTGTCCCGGTGCCCGTACCGGCTGACGATGAGCGCGGCGACGCCGACGGCGTGCGGCGACGCCATCGAGGTGCCCTGGATCGACTGGTAGTAGGCGCAGTCGTCGCCCTTGCAGCTGCGGATGATGTACGGCACCTTCGGCGTGCCGTCCGCGTTCAGCTCGCCGCGCTCCTTCGCGAGCCGCTCGGGGTAGGCGGCCCAGATGCCGCCCTTGTCGTCCGGACGCTGCTCGGCGTTGTCGACCTTGTCGCCGCCGGGCGCCGCCACGGCGACGTACCCGTTGCCGAAGCTGCTGTAGTACGACTTGCGGGTGGACGGGCCGGTCGCCGAGACCGGGATGACGTGCTCGCCCTCGGACGGCATCGACACGCAGCTCGCCGGGACCGTCCGGTCGTGCGGCTCCTCGCCCGGCGTGGACGGGAAGTCGGGGCTGGAGTCGTCCTTGTTGGTCTTCGTGTAGTCGACGAGGTCGTTGCCCGCCGCCGAGATCAGCGTGACGCCGCGGTCATGCGCGAAGTCCAGGGCGCGCTGCGCGGCCTTGATGATGGTGCGCTGCTCGAGCTGGTCCTCGGGGCTGTCGGCGGGGTTGTTGCCGCAGTTCCACAGCCACGGGTCGATGTAGTACGACATGTTGACCACGTCGATGCCGTGCTTGGCCGCGTAGGTGAGGCCGTCGACGGTCGGCTGCAGGAAGAAGTAGCCGGAGTCCTGGCCGACGCGCAGGTTCACGATCGACACGTTCGGCGCGACGCCCGCCATGCCGAGCCCGTTGCGGGGCGAGGCGATCGTGGACGCGACGTGCGTGCCGTGGTCGTTGTCGTCCCAGTCGTTGGGGTCGACGCACGACTTGAACTCGCAGGGGCCGTCGACCTCGTTGCCGTTGGCGTCCGTCGGGATGTCGGTGGTGAAGTTGCGGCTCAGCTGGCGGTTGAAGTTCGGCTTGATGTCCGGGTGGTCGCCGTCCACACCGGTGTCGAGGACGCCGACGAGCACGCGCTTGTCGCCCGGCTCCTTCTTGTACGAGCCGTCAGCCGTCGCGTGGATCTGCTTCATGTCCCACTGCAGGTCCGCGAGCGGCTCGGCGTCCTTGGACGGGGCGCCCTTCAGCGACACCGTGCTCTTGGTGCCGGTCATCCGCTCGACCTTCGGGGCCGCCTTCTTGGCCTTCGGGGCCTGCCCGATGATCCGGTTGTGCGCGACGCCCTCCAGGGCGCGCTGGCGCATCACCGCGCGGATGAACTCGGGGTTGTCGGACCGGACCGTCGCGACGCCCACATCGCGGTTCTCGTGGACGATCTTGCCGCCGGCCGCCCGCACCGCCTGGTGGGCCTGTCCGGGGGATACGCGTTCCTTGTAGAGGACGACGTACTCCGACACCTCACCCTTCGCCTGCGCTGGTGTGGGTTCCGCTGACGCTGGGACCGCGAGAGCCGCCATGGTGGCGACGGCGCACGCGGCGGAAATCAAGGCTCGCCGCAAAGCTGACCTCCTGGCCGTGGGGAGCTAGCCCGGGTGATTGGGGGTAAACCAGGCGAAGGTACGCGTGCGGCTGTTGAGAGTTGCGTACGTTTATGTAACGAAAAGGGAGATTCCTTGTAAGACGTCATCATCCGGTGCGGAGCGCCAGCGTGAGCGCCTCCACGGCCAGCAGCGGGTTGACGTTCGCCTCCAGCCGCTCCCGGCACGCCATGATCGCGTCGAGGCGCTTCAGCGTGTCCTCGGGACGGCCCTGCGCCGCGGCCGTCCGCAGCTCCGGCCCGAGCTCGGTGTTGACCAGCTCCGTGCCCGCCCCGAGCTGCAGCGTCAGGACGTCCCGGTAGTACGACGCGAGGTCGAGCAGCGTCCGGTCGAGGGCGTCGCGCTCCAGCCGGGTCGCGCGCGACTTCTGCCGGGCCTCCAACTCCTTCAGCGCGCCGGCCGTGCCCCGCGGCATCCGGCCCTTCGCGCTCTCCCCGAGGGCCTGCCGCAGCGCGGACGTCTCCGACTCGTTCAGCTCCTCCGTCCGCGCCTTCGCCTCCGCCTTCGCCGCCGCGACCAGCGACTCCGCCGCCGCCACGGCCGGGCCCACCGACGACAGCCGGCGCGGCACCGCCAGCACCTCGGCCCGCCGCCGCCGCGCCTGCGGGTCGGTCGCGAGCCGCCGCGCCCGGCTGATGTGCCCCTGCGCGGCCCGCGCCACGACGTCCGCCGTCTCCCGGTCGACGCCGTCGCGCAGGGCGAGGACGTCCGCGACGGCGCTGATCGGCGGCGTCCGCAACGTCACCAGCCGGCACCGCGACCTGATCGTCACCAGCAGGTCGTCCGGGGACGGCGTGCACAGCAGCCACACCGTCCGGGCCGGGGGCTCCTCGATCGCCTTCAGCAGCGCGTTCGCCGCCGCCTCCGTCGCCCGGTCGGCGTCCTCGAACAGCACGACCTGCCAGCGCCCGCCCGTCGGGGACGACGACGCCCGCAGCACCAGCGCGCGCGCCTCCTTCACCCCGTACGACAGGCCCTGCGGCCGGACGACCTCCACGTCCGCGTGCGTGCCCTGGAGCACCTGGTGGCAGGACGCGCAGTGCCCGCAGCCGCGCGGCGCCTCCTCGCACTGCAGCGCCGCCGCGAACGCCCGCGCCGCCGCCGACCGCCCCGCCCCGGGAGGCCCGGTGAACAGCCACGCGTGCGCCAGGCCGCTCGTGCCCTCCGCGGCCGACGACAGCTGCGCGACGACGGGCTCCTGCCCGACCAGGTCATCCCACACGCTCATGGGATAGAGGCTAACCGGCCGGGCGGATCAGAAGTCGCGGATGGCCGGGAAGGTGCTCGTGGCGTCCTCCGTGCCCGCCGGGACGGGGTCGGGGAGGATCTCCCGGATGCGGTACTGGATCTCCCGGCTCAGCTCGCCCTGCGGGCGGCTCGCGTCCA
The DNA here is from genome assembly GCF_040677125.1 of Actinomadura sp. NPDC049382. Classification (NCBI taxonomy): domain Bacteria; kingdom Bacillati; phylum Actinomycetota; class Actinomycetes; order Streptosporangiales; family Thermomonosporaceae; genus Actinomadura; species Actinomadura sp. NPDC049382. The sequence continues at coordinate 81,584 of NZ_JBFARO010000019.1, read as the reverse complement.
GGATCAGGTACCGGTCGGGGTCGGCCTCGGCGAGCGCGCGGAACCCGGCGCGGACGCGCTCGTGGAAGTCCTGCGGCTCGGACTCGATGCGGTCGGCGGGCGCGGGCAGCCGGCGCAGCCCCGCCTCCGGCGGGATCTCCAGCAGGACGGTCAGGTCCGGGACGAGGCCGCCGGTCGCCCAGGCGTTGACGCGCACGATGTCCTCGACCGCCTGCTGCCGCCCGAACCCCTGGTAGGCGAGGGACGAGTCGACGTACCGGTCGGTGACGACGATCGCGCCGCGCTCCACCGCCGGCTTGATCACGTTGGCCACGTGGTCGGCGCGGTCGGCCGCGTACAGCAGCGTCTCGGCGCGGTCGGACAGGCCGGTCGTGTCGCGGTCGAGCAGCATCGCGCGCAGCCGCATGCCGATCTTGGTGGCGCCGGGCTCGTGCGTGGTGACGACGTCGTAGCCGTGGTCGCGGAGCCAGATCGCGGCGAGCCGCGACTGGGTGGTCTTGCCGGCGCCCTCACCGCCCTCGAACGCGATGAACACGCCGCGTTCGCGGTGCGCGGGCTGCGGCGCGTCGGGGGCCTGCTGCGGCGGCGTGTAGATCTCGCCGCGCAGGGCGGCGCGCAGGTCGGGGACCAGCGGGATGCCGCGCCGGTCGTCCAGCCGCCGGTACGCCGGGAGCGCGGCGACCAGCGCCACGACCGCCGCGACCAGCAGCCCGCCGCCGGAGCCGGTGAAGTCGTAGACGCCGCCGCCGAGATCGATCCGGTGCTCGCCCAGCGCCCCCGCGATCAGCGGGACCGCGACGAACGCGACCAGCACGGCGACGAGCGCCACGGAGCGCAGGTAGGCGGTGGGGCGGGCGTCCTCCGGGGCGTCGGGGTCGGTCACCGCGCCCGCGGCCGTCGACCATGCGGCCCCGGCGAACACCCCGAGGAACGCCGCCAGGAACACCACGACGACGAGGTTCTGGACGAGCGCGAGCACCACCAGCGTCAGCGCGGCGGCGATCAGCGCGAGCCCGAGCAGCCGACGGCGGCTGAACGGCACCAGGACGCGCGGCCCGAGGAACGCCCCGAACCCGAGCCCGACCGCCAGCCCGGCGAGGACGGTGCCGTACCCGGCGTTCCCTCCGCCGAGCGCGTCCGTGTGGACGCGGGCGACGGCCACGACCGCGCCCGCCGTCAGGGACGCCCCGGCGACCGCGAGCCCGAGCCCGCGCGCTGCGGCCGTCCCGGGGCCCTGGAACAGCAGCTTCAGCGGCGCCGGGACCGGGTGCATCGCCGTGACCGGGATCTCCCGGATCAGCGCGACCGCGGCGGTCGCGACGGCGAACACCCCGGCCGTCACGTAGAGCGCGAGGTCGGCGCGCGAATCGCGGCCGAACGTCCCGTCCGCGATCAGCGCGAGGACGGCGAACAGCACGGCGGCGACCGGCGCCGGGCCGTAGTTCACGCGGGTCGCGGCGCGGGCGGCGCGGGGCTGCTCCTCGTCCGGCAGCGCGGCGGACAGCGAAGCGCGCGCCGCCGCGACCCACAGCAGGCTCAGGCACGACACGAGGAACGCCGCGGCGAGCGTCCACGCGAGCATGCCGACGAGCGGCACCGTCACGACGACGACCAGCCGCAGCACGTCCGCGATCAGCAGCATGAGGCGGCGGTCGACGCGCGCGGCGAGCATCCCGCCGAGCGGCGCGAGCAGCACCGCCGGCAGCAGCATCAGCACCAGCGTGCCGCCGACCGCCTGCGCCTGGACGGACACGTCGTCGTCGCGGGTCAGCAGCGCGGCCATGGCGGTCAGTGCGGGGACACTGAGCCACTGCGCGAGGCTGGACAGCGACAGCGCGGTCCGGAGCCGCCGGAACGGCCCGATCGGCGGAAGCGACGAAACGCCCGGCGGCTGTGACGCGGCGGGGTGCGGCCGGGGTGCGCCCGTTCTGGTCATGTCGGTCAGGGTATCGGCGTAGATGTCCCTAGGAGCCGGACTTCGCGGAGGTTCGGCGGCGGGGCGCCGCCTTCTTCTTGCCGCCGCCCGCGGCGACCTTCTCGCGGCGCTCCGCGAGCAGCTCCGCCGCCCGCTGGATCGTGATCGACTCCACCTCGTCCCCCTTGCGGAGGCTCGCGTTCGTCTCGCCGTCGGTCACGTACGGGCCGAACCGCCCCTCCTTCACCACCACCGGCTTCTCGCTCGCCGGGTCCTTGCCCAGCTCGCGCAGCGGCGCCGCGGCGGCCGCCCGGCGGCCGCGCTGCTTCGGCTGGGCGAACAGCTCCTTCGCCTGCTCCAGCGTGACGGTGAACAGCTCCTCCTCGGAGCCGAGCGACCGGCTGTCCGTCCCCCGCTTGATGTAGGGGCCGAACCGGCCGTTCTGCGCGGTCACCGGCTCGCCGTCCAGCTCGCCCAGCGTGCGCGGCAGCGACAGCAGCTTCAGCGCGTCGTCCAGGGTGATCGTGTCCAGCGACATCGACTTGAACAGCGACCCGGTGCGCGGCTTGGGGGCGTCCGCCTTCTTCGTCCGCTTCTTCTTCTCGCCCTCGGCGGGCGGCGCCGGCTCCGGCAGGATCTCCGTGACGTACGGGCCGAACCGGCCCGACTTCGCGACGATCGTGTGCCCCGTCGCCGGATCGGTGCCGAGCTCCCGGTCGCCGGACGGCTGCGCGAGCAGTTCCTCCGCCTTCTCGGCGGTCAGCTCGTCCGGCGCGATGTCGTCGGGGATGTTGACCCGCTCGCCGTCCCGGTCCAGGTAGGAGCCGTACCGGCCGACCCGCACCACGATGTCGGTGCCTTTGATCGGGAACGAGCTGATGCCCTTGGCGTCGATGTCGCCGATGTCACCGACCAGCTCCCGCAGGCCCTCCTCGCCGTTGTCGCCGTAGTAGAACCGGTTCAGCCACGGGACCCGCTCGGCGTCGCCGCGCGCGATCTCGTCGAGGCCGTCCTCCATGTGCGCGGTGAAGTCGTAGTCGACCAGGTTGCCGAAGTGCTGCTCCAGCAGGTTCGTCACGGCGAACGCCAGGAACGACGGGACCAGCGCCGTGCCCTTCTTGAACACGTACTCGCGGGCCAGGATCGTCCCGATGATCGAGGCGTACGTCGACGGCCGCCCGATCTCCCGCTCCTCCAGCTCCTTGACCAGGCTGGCCTCGGTGTAGCGGGCCGGCGGGCGCGTCGAGTGGCCCTCGGCGTCCACCGCGTTCGCGGTCAGCGCGTCGCCCTCCGCCAGGTTCGGCAGCCGCCGCTCCTGGTCGTCCCGGTCGGTGGACGGGTCGTCCGCGCTCTCCACGTACGCCTTCAGGAACCCGTGGAACGTGATCGTCTTACCGGTCGCGCCGAACTCCGCGCGCTCGTTCTCGGTCGACAGCCCGGTCACCCGGATCGACACCGACTGGCCCGCCGCGTCCTTCATCTGGGACGCGATCGTCCGCTTCCAGATCAGCTCGTACAGCCGGAACTGGTCGCCGCTCAGGCCCGTCTCCGCCGGGGTGCGGAACGTGTCGCCCGCCGGGCGGATCGCCTCGTGCGCCTCCTGCGCGTTCTTGACCTTGGACGCGTAGACGCGCGGCTTGTCCGGCACGTACTCGCCGCCGAACAGCGACGCGGCCTGCCGCCGGGCCGCCGTGATCGCCGTCTCCGACAGGGTGATCGAGTCGGTTCGCATGTAGGTGATGAAGCCGTTCTCGTACAGCTTCTGCGCCACCGACATCGTGTACTTCGCGGAGAAGTTCAGCTTCCGGCTGGCCTCCTGCTGGAGGGTCGTCGTCCGGAACGGGGGGTACGGCTTGCGCGTGTACGGCTTGCGCTCGACGGACTTGACCTCGTACGGCCTGCCGCGCAGCCGCTCCGCCAGCGCGCGCGCCGCGGTCTCGTCCAGGTGCAGCGCGTCCCGCGTCTTCAGGGTGCCGTCGGACGCGAAGTCGCGGCCCTGCGCAACCCGCTTGCCGTCGACGCTGACGAGCCCGGCCTTGAAGACCTTCGGCTCCTCGTCCTTGCCGGTGTCGAACTGGCCCGCGATGTCCCAGTAGTGGGCGGGGACGAACGCGATCCGCTCCCGCTCCCGCTCGACCACCAGCCGCGTCGCCACCGACTGCACCCGGCCCGCCGACAGCTTCGGCATGACCTTCTTCCACAGGACGGGGCTGACCTCGTACCCGTAGAGGCGGTCCAGGACGCGGCGCGTCTCCTGCGCGTCCACCAGCGGCATGTTCAGCTCGCGCGGGTTCGCGGCGGCGCGCTGGATCGCGTCCTTGGTGATCTCGTTGAAGACCATCCGGTGCACCGGCACCTTCGGCTTCAGGACCTCCTGGAGGTGCCAGGCGATCGCCTCGCCCTCCCGGTCCTCGTCCGTCGCGAGGTAGAGCTCGTCGGCCTCGGCCAGCAGCTTCTTCAGCTTCTGGACCTGCTGCCGCTTGTCGGAGTTGACCACGTACAGCGGCTCGAACTCGCGCTCGACGTTCACGCCGAGCTTCGCCCACGGCTCGCCCTTGTACTTGGCCGGCACCTCCGAGGCGCTCCCGGGCAGGTCCCGGATGTGGCCGATACTGGACTCCACGATGTAGCCGCGGCCCAGGTACCCCGCGATCGTCTTCGCCTTCGCCGGCGACTCGACGATCACCAGGCGCGTCCCCGCGCCGTTCCCCCGGCCACTGCTCGCGGTGCCGTTCTTGGCTGGCACAGTCGCTCCAACCTCGCTGTCTTGGTCCTCTAACACAGGCTCTTTCTTACCGGCTTCATACAACGTCGCAGGACGGCGCGTTCATGCCCGCGCGCTCCCCGACCATCGTGCCGCCCCTGCGGTGCACTAGCCCCGCGCCTCCGACAGGATGACATGCCGCCGGACGCCGCGCGGACCGGGACGCCCCACCGTAGGGTGCCGGACGCACGGTAGACCAAGTAATAATGGTCGCAATGGCGGAGTACACCTACCTCGTCCTCTCACTGCCGCGCGGCACCACGCGGGATACCGCCCGGCAGATCCTGACCGAGCACGCAGAACGCGGCGGCTGGGAAATCGATCGGTTGCGCCTCTACCCGGACGGCCGCCGCCGTATTCAACTTCGCCGCAAGGTCATCCGCGCCGTCCGCACCTTCTGACCGACCGCCCTCGGCGGAGCGTAGCACTCCGTTGACGCACCGTTGCCCGAAAACATGGCTTCGCCCGCCCCGGACCGCGCCTCCGGGACGGGCGAAGATCTGTGCGCGCAGGTCAGCGGCGCCCGCCCGGCAGCATCCGGCGCGCCAGCGCCAGCACCCCGGCGACGGCGCCCAGCACCGCGCTCGCGCCGAGCGCCCACAGCGACCCGGCACCGTCCTCGATGATCGGCCCGTCCGCCGCGACGTTCCGCACGGCCCCGAGCTCACCCGTACCGTCCTGCAGGGCCCGCGTGTCGAGCACGGAGACCGCGACCGGCCCCTCCTGCCCCGCGCCCGCCCGCTGCTGGACGGCACCGCCGCCCGCCCCGGCGGGCGGCACCGGCGGGTTGACCGTCACGAGCCCGGTCACCGCGGCCAGCGGATCCTGCCGGAGGACGACGTCGAGCAGCCCCGGCCGCACGGCCTCCGCCCGCTCGTCCTGCGGCTTGACCAGCTTGGAGAAGCCCATGCTGGGCAGTCCGCCGCTCAGCCCGGGCCGTCCGAGCGTCCCGAGCGTCCCGAGGGGAGCGTCCACCGGCAGCAGCCCGTCCGCGCCGGGCACCTCGGCCCGCCGCGCGCCCACCACCGACACCCCAGGCAGCCCGCCCGCCTGGACGAGATCACCCACCTCGGTCAGCTCACCGTTCACTGGAACACCGTCCGTACCCGGCAGACCACCTTGCGTCCGGTGCCCAGCCGCCACCGGCACCACCAGATCGTTGACCTGGGCCAACCCGTTCACCCCAGGCAGGTCCTCCGCACCCGGCACACCGCCCTGTGCCCGCTGCCCAGCAGCCGGCAGAACCAGGCCGTTGACCTGGCTCAGCCCGTTCGCCGCGAGCAGCTCCTCCGCGCCCGGCACGCCGCCCTGCGCACGCTGCCCGGCCGCCACCGGCACCACCAGGTCACTGACCTGGGTCAGCCCGATCGCCCCAAGGAGGCCCTCCGTGCCGGGCAGGCCGTTCTTGGTGCGCTGACCGTCCGCCGCCGGGCGTCCCAAGGTCTGGGGCAGTTCGCGCGGCTGGAGCAGGTTGTTGGCGCTGGGCGTTCCGGCCATGTCGAGCAGGGTGGCCGGTGAGGGGGTGGTGCCGCCCTGGGCACGGCTGTAGGAACTAAGGACGTTCGCCTGGCCCGGCAGGTCGGTCACAGAAGGAAGGTCGCTCGCGACCCTGGGGAGGACGGGGTGGCTCCCGGTCCCGGGCAGGAGGTCGAGCGGGCGGGGCGACGAGGAATAGCCGGGGTACCCGCCGTTGCCGTCCTGGCATTGGGCGGACGCGATGCCGACGAGCGCGGCGGTGTTGCCGCAGGCGTCCGCGGGGGCCTTGGTCGGGGCGTGCGCCTGGTTTCCGGCGAGGACGCCGCCCGTCCCGGACGTGTGCTGGTGGCCGCCGGTCGCGGGGGTCGCGTGGGCCCCGCCCTCGCAGAACGCCCAGGCGTGTCCGACCACGGCCGCCGCGTTGCCGCAGGCGTTCACGGGGACGCTGATCGGCGAGTTCTCCTGGTTCCCGGACAGGACCCCGGAGGCGCCGTCGGTGATCTGGTGGCCCGCCCCGTAGTGGCCGCCGCCGTGGACGGACGCCCCGCCCGCGCAGGACGCGGCGCCGTTGCCGACCGTGTTGCCGCAGGCGTCCACGGGCGCGCTGATCGGAACGTTGCCCTGGTTTCCGCTGCCGACTCCGGCGACGCCGGACGTCTCCTGCCCGGAGCCCGCGTGTCCGCCGTTCTTGACGTGCGCGCCGCCCTCGCAGCCGGCCACCGCGTTCCCGGCGACCGCGACGGCGTTGCCGCACACGTTGACGGGTGCGGAGATCGGCGCGTTCAGCTGGTTGCCCGCGAGGACGCCGCCCGACCCGTCGGTGGTCTGCCCGCCGTGGGCGCCGCCGCCGTTGACCTTGGCGCCGCCCTTGCAGCCGCCGTCCGCCGTGCCGACGACCGCGGCGCTGTTGCCGCAGACGTTCACCGGCGCTGAGATGGGAGCGTTGACCTGGTTGCCGGACGCGATGCCGTGCGCGCCGGACGTTCGCTGCCCGTCCGCGTGCCGCTTGTGGACCTTGGCGCCACCGTGGGACGTGGCGTCGCCGATGCCGGCCACGGCGACGTTGTTGCCGCTGACGTCGACCGGCGCGGAGACCGGCGCATCGATCTGGTTGCCGCTCAGGATCCCGCCGTCGCCGCTCGTGACGTCGGCGAAGGCGTGGGACGGGAGGACGGTGACGCCGAGGGCGACAAAGCCCGCGGCGAGCACCGCGGCACGCGATGTGCCCTTTGCCCGCGTTCGCATGATGCTCCGTTCAGGGGATGTGTGGAGACGCACGTGTGCCGTGGGTCTCGTGGGGGATGACATGCCGCGCCGGGGGCGCGGCGGATGACCGGACCGGCGCGCCCGAGCCGCACGGGCACGCGTCCGGAGCCTGTGAACAGGGGTCAGTCGGGCGCGAAGGACGGCTCGTCCGCGGCGGTGCGGACGGCCGGGGGAAGCGCGCCGGAGACGCGCGCGAGCGGCGCGCGCGGCGGGGGCGGAACCCAGGTGACGGTGTCGGGGCAGCCTGCGGTCACGCCGCCGCCAATGCCGGCCGCGTCCGAGTGATCGCCGTGCCGCTCGGGGGCGGGCGGTGCCGGGTGCTGGACGGCGTGCCGGGGCGCCTGCGCGACGGCGGGCCGTGTGTGCGCGACTTTTGAGACGGCGGGAGCGCGGTGGCCCCACGCGGGCAGGTGCACGTCAGGCCGTGGGCGCGTCGCCACCCGGGCGGCCGAGGTGCTCGACCGCACCACATCGAGGCGCCGCACGCCCGGCCGGACCGGTGCCTGCCGCACCGGGGGCGGGAGCTCCGGGGCCGCCGCCGGCGGCACGTCCGCGGTCACGGGCGCCACGGCCCGTTTCACCGGCTCGTGCTCGTGGACGATCGCGGCCGCCCGCTCCAGCACGGGGGCCTTGGCGACGAGGTGCGCCGCCGGTGGCGGGAGCTCGTCGGCGTGCGCGGACTGTGCCGCGCATCCGAGCAGCCAGCCCGCGATCAGCAGCCCGCCGAGGACGAGCAGCCGCCGGACGGCCCGTCCGGTGGGGACGCGGCGCAGCCGGACGGAGACCGCCCCGACCCGTGCCGCGTCCCCTGCCACCGAACACCCTCCGTTGCACCCGAACCACCCTCAACGAAGAGTGACGTTAGCACCACGGAACGCATTGGCGTTGGCAAATTCAGGAGCGATCAAGGAATTTGTCGAGGACCCTGGCGCCGAAGCGGAGCCCGTCCACCGGAACGCGCTCGTCGACCCCATGGAACATTCCGGAAAAGTCCAACTCTGGGGGCAATTTCAGCGGCGCGAAGCCGAAGCAGCGCATGCCGAGCCGCGCGAACGACTTGGCGTCCGTCCCGCCGCTCAGGCAGTACGGCACCGGCAGCGCGCCCGGGTCCTCCGAGGTCAGGGCCGCCTCCATGGCCGCGACGAGCGCCCCCTCGTAGTCGGTCTCGACCGCCTGGTCATGGTGGACGAAATCGCGCTGCACGTCCGGTCCGAGAAGTTCGTCCACGACCGCGAAGAACTCTTCCTCGTGCCCGGGCAGAAAGCGCCCGTCGACCTGAGCCGTGGCGCTCTGCGGAATGACATTCGTCTTGTACCCGGCGTCCAGCCGCGTCGGATTGAGCGTATTGCGGAGCGTCGCGCCGATCATCCGCGCCAGCGGCCCGATCTCATCAAGGCACTTTTCCGGACGTTCCGGATCGAATTCCACCCCGTACGCCATGCACGCCCGCTCCAGGAAGGCCCGCACGGACTTCGTGAGCCGCACCGGGAACTCGTGCGACCCCAGCCGCGCGACCGCCGCCGCCACCGCCGTGACCGCGTTGTCCGGATGCACCATCGACCCGTGCCCGGCCGTGCCCCGCGCGGTCAGGTTCATCCACGCGATGCCCTTCTCCGCCGTCTCGATCAGATACATGCGCCGGTCCCCGGGCACCGTCAGGCTGAACCCGCCGACCTCCCCCACGGCCTCCGTGCACCCCTCGAACAACTCCGGATGCTCCCGCACCAGCCACTGCGCACCCCACGTCCCGCCGGCCTCCTCGTCGGCCAGGAAGGCCAGCACGACGTCCCTGGGCGGCCTGCGCCCCTCCCGCAGGCGCTGCCGCACCACCGCGAGGATCATCGCGTCCATGTCCTTCATGTCGACGGCGCCGCGCCCCCAGACGCACCCGTCGGCGATCTCGCCGCCGAACGGGTCCCGCGTCCAGTCCTCCCGGCGGGCCGGCACCACGTCGAGATGCCCGTGCAGCAGCAGCGCGTCCCGCCCGGGATCCTCCCCCTCGACCCGCGCCACGACGCTCGCCCGCCCCGGATGCGACTCGAAGATCCGCGCCTCCAGGCCGACCTCCTCGAGCTTCTCCGCGACGTACTCCGCCGCCACCCGCTCCCCCGGCCCCGAATGATCGCCCGGGTTGCTGGTGTCGATCCGGATCAGCTCCTGGCAGAGCCGGACGACCTCGTCCTCAGCGGTCGGCTGCCGAACCACAGTGATCACCTCGCGTCCTCGCGTACCCGTCCCATGGTGCCCGCCGATCGACTTCGCCGCGACTCGTCTCCTTTGGTACAGTGAAGCCCGCCGCAGCCCCGCTGCGGCCTGCACACCAGGTCCGGGTGGCGGAATAGGCAGACGCGCTAGCTTGAGGTGCTAGTGCCCTTTACGGGGCATGGGGGTTCAAGTCCCCCCTCGGACACATACTGACCGCGCATGTGGGGGTTCCGGAATCTCTCGGGCCTCCACTTCGTGTTTCTGGGGACGGTAGGGCATCCCAAGGGGCGTTACTCGCCTGTTTCGCCGTCGATCAACTCTCGGGCTATGTCCAGGTGGCCGGCGTGGCGGGCGTACTCCTGGAGCGCATCCAGCGGCGTTCGAGCCGGCCGAGGTGCTGGACCAGTCCTAGCGGTGACCAGCCCAGCGGCTCGACCGGCGTGCGGAGCAGTGCGTCGGGCAGGCCGGAGATCTTCCGCATCAGGGCCTCGCGGTACCACTCCAGGTAGCCGAGGAGGAGTTCACGAGCGTCCGTGACGTCGGTGCCCGGGCCGTCGAGGAGTGCGGGGCACGGCGTCAGCGGAGGGAGTTGCCTCCGTCGGCTATGAGTGAGCGGCCCGTGATCCAGGCGGCCTTGTCGCCGCATAGGAACGAGATGACGCCGGCGAGGTCTTCCGGGGTGCCCGCGCGGCCGAGGGGGGTGGCGCGGGCGGCGGCGGACAGGAGGCGTTCCGGGTCGGGGCTGATGTCGTGCAGGGCGTCGGTGGCGATGACGCCCCCGCTCACGAGGTTGACCGTGATGCCGTCGCGGCCCAGTTCCACCGAGAGGTAGCGGACGACGGACTCGGCCGCGGCCATGGCGGCGGCGATCGCGGCGTAGCCGGGGACGTGCCGGCTCGTTCCGGTGCTCACGGTCGTGACGACGCGGCCCCCGTCGGCCAGGTGGGGGCGCGCCGCCGCCACCAGGGCGAGGAGGGAGCCGACGCGGGTGGCGAACATCTGCTCATAGGTGTGCCAAGGCGTGTCGAGGGCCTTTCCCAGTGCCGGCGAGGTCGCGCCGAAGCCCGTGGCGTTGGAGACGACGGCGCGCACGGGGCCGAGGCGTTCGCTCGCGGCGCGCACGAACTCCGTGCATTGGTCCTGGTCCGCGACGTCCAGCGCGAAGGCGGCGGCGTGTCCGCCGTTGCGGTGGATCTCATCGACGACCCCGTTGGCGGACGCGGCGTTCCGGTGGTAGCCGACCGCCACGGCGTAGCCGTCGCGGGCGAGCGCCAGGGCGGCGGCGCGGCCGATGCCGCGGCCGGCGCCGGTGATGGCGGCGGTCTTCATCGGCGTTCTCCGAACGTGACGCGGTCGCCGTCGGCCGCCTCGGCGTAGCGGCGCCGCGCGTCCCGCTGGAGGTCCGCGGACTCGGGGCTCGCGAGGCGCTCCGCGAAGAGCCCGGCCTCCAGGCGGAGACCGTCGGTGAGCGGCAGCCGGGTCCCCTCGACCAGGGCGCGTTTCGCCGCGGCGAGCGCGGCGGCGGGACGGGACGCCATGTGGCGCGCCAGTCGCAGCGCCTCCGTCTGGAAGGCAGGGATGGGGAGGACCCGCTCGACGATTCCGGCCGTCCTGGCCTGCTCGGCGGTGAGGACGTCACCGGAAAGGACGACGTCGGCGGCCCGGCCGGGGCCGATCAGCCTGGCCAGGCGCTGGGTGCCGCCCGCGCCGGGAATGATGCCGAGCGCGGTCTCCAGAAGGCTGAAGTGGGCGCCGGCCGAGGCCCAGCGCAGCGTGCACGCCAGGGACAGTTCGAGGCCGCCGCCCCACGCCTGGCCGTCGATCGCGGCGATCACCGGCTGCGGGAGGCGCTCGATGCGCCGCATCGCGGTGTACCAGATCCTGGCGCGCGGCACCGGCCCCCGGGACAGCTCGGCGAGTTCGTCCAGGTCCGCGTGGGCGATGAAGTAGCCGGGGACGCCGCCGGTGAGCATCACGACGCCGATGTCCGGGTCGGTCTCCAGCCGGGCGAGCTCCGCGTCCAGTTCTTCGAGCGCGGCGAAGGTGAGGAAGTTGCGCGGCGGGTTGCGGTAGGTGAGGACGGCGACGCCGTCGCCATCCTCCCGGGTCCACATCGTCATGTCAGTCCTTGGGTGAGTCGAGTCCGTGCTCGGTGAGGAAGCGCAGCACGGCGTCATTGAAGAAGGCGGGGTTGTCCTGGTTGGCCAGGTGGGCGGAGTCGGGGACGACGAGGTATCGAGCCAGCGGGTCGCGGCGCGCCCAGGCGGGCATGGCGGTGCGGAAGTTGCCGAGCCGGTCGTGTTCGCCGTGCAGCAGCAGTTCGGGTACGTCGATCCGGTAGCCGGGCTCGGGGTGGAGGGCGCCGACCAGGCTCGCCATGACCGCGACCATGTCCGCGTGCGCCATCCGGCTCGCCGTGTCGAGCACGTACTCCCGGACGCGCGGATCCCGTGCGGACGCCTTGGCCTCCTGGCGGATCAGGGCCTTGCGCGGGTACCAGGGCAGCATGCGGACGACCGCCGCGGCCTGGAGCCGTTCCCGGCGCGACAGCGGCAGGGTGTTCCCGGCGCAGCCCAGCGCGACCAGAGCCGAGACCCTGCCGGGGTGGTGGTAGACGATCTCCTGGGAGAGGTTGCCGCCCATCGACTGGCCGACGAGGACGGTCCGCTCGATGCCCTCCCCGTCGAGGATCGCGAGCAGGTCCTCCGTGGCCGCGTCCAGGGACCAGGGAGTCCGGTTGGGAATGGAGCGGCCGTGTCCCCGGACGTCCCACAGGAGGATCCGGTGGCGGGCGGCGAACCTCTCGATCTGCGGTTCCCACGTGCGGTGGTCGAGGGTGGCGCCGTGGGTGAACACGATCGGGGGTCCGTCACCCGAGCCGCCGGTCCAGTAGTGGATCTCGCAGCCGGTGCGCTGGACGGTCCGGTGCCGCAGCGTCACGGCTCCGCCTCGTCGCCCAGGAGGAGCACCGACGCGCCGTAGTGGACGCTCTGGCTGGACGGTGTGCCCGCCCCGGCCGTGGCGACCGGCTCTCCGCCACCCTGATTGCGGTCGAAGTGCGGGAAGTTGCTGCTGGACAGCAGCAGGCCGATGCTGTGGCCCGCCCGGAAGCGCTGGGCCGTGTACCCGAGGTCGATCTCCAGTTGGACGGGTTCTCCGCGCGGCACGGTGGTGCCCGGGCCGTCGCGGTGGCTCAGCCGGACGACTCCTTCGCAGACCGGCAGGAGCCGTCCGTCCGGTAGCCGGTCCACCAGGCGGGCCATCACGTCGGCGTCCGCGGCGTCGGTCGCGAAGGTGAGCCGCAGCCGGACCCGGCCGGTGACGTCGGTGTCCTCGTCGAGCGCGTCGCCGAGGTAGAGCAGGACGTCGGGTCTCGCGGCGATCCGGCCGAGGTCCAGCGGCCCGGGGGCGAGCCGGCCGAGGTGCAGGACGCGCCCGCCGCGGCTCGGGACCGGGTCGGCCGGGTCGTGGACGTAGCCGTCGGGTTCCGCCGGGTCGGGCACGGCGGTCAGCCTGCCGGGCGTTCCACCGGCGACCGCGGGGCCGGTCAGGTAAAGGGCGTGGCCGGTGGCGTCGGCCGGGGGCCACCGCTCGGCGGTGCGCCATTCGTCCGCGCCCATCATGAAGTAGAGGACGGGGTCGGATTCGCCCGGCCCGTCCAGGCAGCGGCGGAAGAAGTCCAGGTGCCGGGCGGGGAGCCGGGCGGCGGCAGCCGAGGCCGCGACGCCGAAGTTCACCTCGCCCTGCAGGTGGGTGAGGGCGCCGGTGTGCGCCCAGGGCCCGACGATCAGCTCGTGCCGCAGGTCCGGGCGCAGCCGCCGCATCTCCAGGTGGCCGCGGACGGTCGCGGTGGCGTACACGTCGTACCAGCCCGTCACCGACAGGACCGGCACCTCCACGGCCGCGTGGTCCCAGTCGGGCAGGGCCCTGACCCGGCCGTCCAGCAGGTCGCCGATGCGGATCGGGAATCCGGGCAGGTCCAGTTCCGGCATGCCGGCGAGCGGCAGCCGCCGCATCGCCCGCTCCGGGTCGTGGATCAGGGCCGCGACCTTCGCGGCGAGCGCCGGGTCGGCGTCCGGCCCCTGCCGGCCCAGCCAGTCGGCGGCCATGTAGGCCAGCCATCCGACCAGGTGGTCGAGCCGGAGCGCGCCGCCGGTGTCGCGGGCGTCGGCCGCGGCGCCGGTCGTCATGGCCGGGGCGATGCCCCGCAGGTGCGGCGGCCGCAGCGCCGCGCCGAGCCAGGCGACGATGCCGAGGTAGGACGTGCCCGCGAGGAACACGTTGCCGTCGCACCAGGGCTGCGCCGCCGCCCATTCGACGGTGTCGAAGGTGTCCTCGGCCTCCTGCTCCCACATGACGGCCTGCCACTCGCCGCCGGATTCGAACCGGCCGCGGGTGTCCTGCACCAGGGCGGCGAACCCGCCGGTGAGGCAGTGCTGGGGGTGCAGGGCGTCGGAGCTGATCTGCCGCCGGCCGTACGGCGTCCTGAAGATCACGGCCGGGGCCGGGGACGGGGGCCGCCACAGGTCGCCGCGCAGCAGCACGCCGTCCCGCATCGGGGTTTCGACGCCGCCTTCGATGCGCCCCAGTTCCATCGTCACACCGCCTTGAGGGTGAGCATCGTGCGGGCCATCTCGTTCCATCCGGCGGTCGCGCCGCCGTCCACGGTCAGGGCGCAGCCGGTGAGGAACGAACTGCCGGGCAGTGCCGCGAACACGGCGGCGCGGGCCTGCTCCTCGGGGGCGGCGAGCCGTCCGGCGGACGTCGTCGCGGTGAGGGAGTCGCGCAGCGGGCCGGGCGGCCACAGCTCGTCCACCATCCCGGTGTGCGTCGGGCCCGTGACCAGCGCCACCGCGCGGATGCCCTGCGCGCCGTAGTCGACGGCCACCGACTGGGCCAGCCCGATGAGGGCGTGCTTGGCCATGTTGTAGACGGGGGAACGCGGTGTCGCCGCCACCCCGCACATCGAGGACGTGAACACGAACACGCCGCCCTCGGCGCGCATGTGCCCGACGGCGGAGCGCACCAGGTAGAAGTTGGCGTCGCAGCACACCCCCATCACCTTGCGGTAGTCGGCGTCGGTGAGGCTGTGCGGGCGCCCGGGGACGTTGACGCCGGCGTTGCCGTGGACGACGTCGAGCCGGCCGTGCCGGGCGACCACCGTCTCGACGACCTCGGCGACCTGGGCCGGGTCGGAGACGTCCGCCTGGACGATCCCCTCCCCCGGCGTCAGGTCCACGCCGACGACCTCCGCGCCCACGGCCCGGAAGAGTCTCATCGAGGCGGCTCCGATGCCGCTCGCCGCGCCGGTGATCAGGACGACCCGGCCGTCGAGGCGGCCGAAGACGTCGCCGTCCGTCATGGTCATGCGTTTCTCCTCAGCGGCCGGTGAACTCGGGGCTGCGCTTCTCGACGAAGGCCCGCGCGCCTTCGACCGCGTCGTGCACTTCCCTGTTGTTGCGGATGTGGAAGGTGTTCTGGATGCGGAGCGCCTGTTCGAGCGGCTGGCCGTAGACCCGCTCGCGCAGCTGCTTGTAGAGGCCGATCGCCCGGGTCGGGCCGGCCGCGAGGCGCCGGGCCTCGGCGAGCGCCGCGTCCCGCAGGTCCGCCGGCGGGACGACCCGGGTGTAGATGCCCAGGCGCTCGGCGTCGGCGGCGTCGAGCAGCCCCCCGGACAGGTAGATCTCCGTCGCCTTCGCGGTCCCGACGATGCGGGCCAGCATCACGGCGGTGCCGGTCTGCGCCACGTTGACCAGGCAGCTGCCGATCCGGGCCGTGTCCGCGGCGATCCGCAGGTCGGCGGCGCAGGCGAGCTCGGTGCCCGCTCCGGCCGCGGCGCCGTTGACCGCCGCGATGACCGGCTGCGGCGCCGTGACGATCGCCTCGACGATCCGCAGGTACACCGGGTCGGCGGTGTCGCCGAGGACCGGCGAGTGCCTGCGCTCCCCGGCGAGGTGCTCGTCCACCGCGCCGAGGTCGTCCCCGCCGCAGAACGCGCTGCCCGCGCCGGTCAGCACCACGACCCGCGCCCGCGGATCGGTCTCGGCGCGCTCCAGCGCGCGCAGCAGCTCCTCGCCGAGCGCGCGGTCGAGCGCGTTGCGCCGGTCCGGGCGGTTCATGGTCAGCCACAGGACCCCCGGCGCCGGCCGCGAGACCAGCAGGACCCCGCCGCCTCCGGACGCCGTGCTCTCCTGCCCCTGCGTCATGCTCGGACCATCCCTCCATCGACGAACAGTGCTTGGCCGGTGATGTAACCGGCGCTCGTTCCCAGCAGCCAGACGACCGCGGCGGCGACCTCCTCCGGGTACCCGCAGCGGCCGAGCGGCAGCCGCGCGGCGACCTTCTCGGCCAGCCCGCGGAGCCCGCTCTCATCAAGCATCGGAGTGTCGATGAAGCCGGGGCACACCGCGTTCGCGCGGACGCCGAGCGGCCCCAGCTCGACGGCGAGGGACCGGGTCAGGCTCAGCAGCCCGCCCTTGCTCGCGTCGTAGGCGGCCTGCCCAGCGAACCCGGTCACCGCGATCGAGCAGACGTTGACGACGGCGGCGCCCGGCGGCCCGGCGAGGGCGGGGGCCGCCTCGCGGGCCAGCCGGAACGGCGCCGACAGGTTGACCTCCAGCACGCGCGTCCAGTCGGCGGTGCGGTGCTCGCCGAGCGGCGCGCGGTGCTCGACGCCCGCGTTGTTGACCAGGCCGTCGAGGCCGCCGAGCCGCTCGGCGGCGCGGGCGACGAGCCGCCGCGGCGCACCGCTCGCGGTCAGGTCGAGCGGGAGTGTGTGCAGCCGGTCGTCCGCGACCTCGGCGCCGAAGCGGCGCTCCAGGCGGCGGCATCCGGCCTCATCGATGTCGGTCGCCAGCACCCGCGCGCCGTGCAGGAGCAGTTCGGCGACGAGCGAGGTGCCGATGCCTCCGGCGGCGCCGGTGACCAGGACCCGGCGGCCGTTCACGCCGCCGTCCCGGTACGGGCCCGGTGCAGCAGCCGCTCGGCGTTGCCGTGCAGCCAGGCCCGGACGGTGCCGTCCGGCAGGCCGAGCCCCGCGACCTCAGCAGCGAGCGCGGCGGGCGGGCGGGCCTGCGTCCAGCTGGTCGACCCGAACATGACCCGGTCCCGGACGGGCCCGGCGCCCAGCGCCATCAGCGCCTCCCAGCCCGATCCCGGGGTCGCCATCCTGGACGGGCGGTGCGAGGAGAACTCCAGGTGGACGTTGGCGTGCCGCTGCGCCACGGCCAGCATCTCGGCGACCCAGGGCCATCCTCCATGGCCGGCGATCAGGACCAGGCCGGGGTGGGCGCCGGCGATCCGGTCCAGCACGCGCGGCGCCGAGACGTCGATCGGGACGTCGGAGCGGAAGTGCTGCCCGCAGTGCAGCCACACCGGGACGCCGGCGTCGGCGGCGAACCGCCAGAACTCGGCGTGCTCGGGCCCGGACGGGTCGACGCCGTCGAGGAACGGGATCACCGACAGGCCCGTCGCACCGAGCGAGTCGAGCGCGCGGCGCGCCTCGGCGAGCGCGGCCCGCGGGTCGGCGAGGGCGACGCCCGCCCACGCGCTGAGCCGGTCCGGGTGCCGCGCGGCGTAGCCGGCGACCCGGTCGTTGACGGTGCCGTCCGCGACGGGCCACGGCCCCCCGTGCAGGACCTGGTGGGTCACCCCTGTCTCGGCGAGCGCGGCGACATGGCGGTCGATGTCGAAGACGTCCCCGAGGACGGCGGCCAGCCGCTCCGCCGTGCCGGCCGGGTCGCGCGCCGCGTCGGCCGCGACCTCGCCGGGCGCCCGCCCGGTGCGGGCGGCGAGCCGCCCGGCGAACAGCACGAGGTAGCGGGGCGCGGCGGTGGCCAGCGCGCCCAGATAGGCCGTCCAGCACTCGGTGTCATAGGCGACCTCGCAGACGTCGATCACCGGTTCACGCATCACGGCCTCCCTTGTGTACAAACGTTTGTTTACCAGATTTCCCGATGACAGGTCAATGAACGTTCATGTGGTGATAGCGTCAAGGCGTGGCTACGACACGCTCCCGGACGACCGCCGCCGGCACCCCGGCCGCGGCCTCGATGAGCCGGCGGATCCTCGACGAGGCGGCGCGCCTGTTCTACGAGGACGGGTTCCCCGCCACCAGCGTCCGCAAGATCACGGCCGCGTGCGGGGTCACCGCGGGCTCGCTCTACAACCACTACGGGTCCAAGGAGGAGGTCCTCTACGCGATCCTCAAACGCGCCCACGAGGACTCGGAGGCCCTGCTGGAGGAGGGCCTCCTGCACGGCGGCGACCGGCCCGACCGGCAGCTCGCGGAGCTGGTGCGGGAGCTCACCCTGTTCCACACCGAGCGGCGCATCGAGGGCCTCGTCGCCCGGACCGAGTGGCGCCACCTCCCGCCCGAGCAGGCCCGCGAGGTCCTGGACGCGCAGCGGCGCGTCCGCCGGATCTTCGAGCGGACGCTGGAGCGCGGCCTGGCCGCCGGCCGGTTCCGGCTGAGCGACCCGCGCTCGCAGCGCCCGGCGCAGGTGGACGTGGTCGCCAAGGCCATCCTCGACATGTGCATCAACGCCGGGCAGTGGTTCCGGCCGGAGGGCGCGATGACGGCCCGGGAGCTCGCCGACCAGTACGCGTTCCTGGCCCTCCAGCTCGTCGGCGCCGACCCCCAGCAGACCTGACGCCCCGGCGTTCTGCCGGGTGGGTCGTCCCGCACGCGCGGAGACCGGAGGGCGCACCGGACGTGCCGGTGCGCCCTCCGGCCGGGCGGTTCAGCGGGTGGCGGACGTCCCGCCGATGCGGTCCCGCCGGACGACGACGCCCAGCCGCTCGCGGTCGGCCGTATCCGGAGTAACGCCCTCCGCGCGCAGCCGATGCTTCTCGATCTTGTTCGTGGGCGTGTGCGGCAGCGCGCCGACCACGCGCACATAGCGCGGCACCATGAAGTGCGCCATCCGCGGGATGAGGAAGCGCAGCAGCTCGGCGGGGTCGACCGCCGCGCCGTCCACGGGCGCGACGACCGCGAGCACGTCGTCCTCGCCGTGCGGGCTCGGCACCGCGACCACCGCGGCCTCCCGGACCGCCGGATGCGCCAGCAGCTCGGCCTCCACCTCGGCCGAGGAGATGTTCTCGCCGCGGCGCCGGATCGTGTCGCCCATCCGGTCGACGAAGAAGTACTCGCCGTCCACCGTGCGGAAGGCGTCGCCGGTGTGGAACCAGCCGTTGCGCCAGGCCCGGGCCGTCGCCTCGGGCATCCCGAGGTAGCCGGAGTTCATCGCCCAGGGCTGGGCGGTGCGCAGCACCAGCTCGCCGACCTCCCCGTCGGGGACGGCCCGGTCGTGCTCGTCGACGACCCGCGCCTCGACGCCCGGCCGCAGCCGCCCGGACGTGCCCGGCACCTCCGGATCGGGCCCGGAGATGATCGGGATCGAGACCTCCGTCATGTTGAACATGGCGACCACGTCGACGCCGAAGCGCTCGGCGAACGCCGCGCTGTCCTCGATGAGCGGGATCATGAAGACGCGCCGGAGCGGGTGCGCGCGGTCCTCCGGGGAGGGCGGGCGCTTGCCGAGGAACGTCGCCATCACGCCGAGCAGCGTGACGTGCGTGGTCTCCGTCGCGCGGACGGTCGGCCAGAACGACTCGGTGTCGAACGCGTCCACGAGGCTGATGCCGCCGCCGAACAGCAGCGCGGCGTAGGTGCCGATGGTGCCGCCCGCGTGGAACAGCGGCAGGTTCACCATGTAGCGGTCGGCGGCTCCGAAACCCGTGAACGCGGCGCGCGCGCACGCCGCTAGCTGGACGTACGAGCACAGGACGCCCTTCGACGGCCCGGTCGTCCCGGACGTCAGGATCACCGCGTACGGGTCCCACGGCCTGGCCGGCGCCTCCGCCCGGAATCCGGGGGCGGGCGCGGCCAGCGCCTCCGGCCCGAGGACTTCCAGGCCCGGTGCCGTCTCCGGCGGGGCGTCGTCCGGTCCGAGCACGACCACGCGTTCCAGCGCGCCGGTGTCGATGTCGGCCAGCCGCCCGGCCAGTTCGGCGTGCACGACCGCCGCCCGCGCCCCCGACAGCCGGATCGCGTGTTCGAGCAGCCCGCCGCGGTAGGCGGTGTTCAGCGGGACGAGGGTGCAGCCGAGCAGGTTCACGCCGAACCAGACCCGCAGCGCGTCCGGCCCGTTCGGCAGCCAGGAGACCACCGTGTCGCCCGGCCGCACGCCAAGGCCGTGCAGCCCGGCGGCGACGCGCTCGGCCTCGGCGAGGGTCTCGGCGTAGGTCCACCGCGTCCCGTCCTGGAAGACCGCGTACACCCGGTCGGGGTGCTCGGCGGCACGGCGGACGAGGAGCTCCCCGACCACGCAGTCCTCGGCCCCGGGCACCGCCGGGCCCCACCATTCGTCGCTCATGTCACTCCTCGTTCCGCGGCCCGCCGGCCGCCGCCGCGCCCAGGTAGGCGACCCGCAGCGCCGGGTCCGCCGCCAGCGCGGCGGCGTCCCCGGACGCCTCCACCTCACCGTGCCGCATGACGAGCCCCCGGTCGGCGAGCGCCAGCGCCTGGCCGACGCGCTGCTCGACCAGGATCACCGTCAGGCCCTGCTCGCGGAGCCGGTCCACCACCGCGAACACCCGCTTGATGATCACGGGCGCGAGGCCGATGGACGGCTCGTCCAGCAGCAGCGCCCGGGGCTCGCGCATCAGCGCCTGCCCGATGGCGAGCATCTGCTGCTCCCCGCCGCTGAGCACCTCC
Organism: Actinomadura sp. NPDC049382; assembly: GCF_040677125.1. Classification (NCBI taxonomy): domain Bacteria; kingdom Bacillati; phylum Actinomycetota; class Actinomycetes; order Streptosporangiales; family Thermomonosporaceae; genus Actinomadura; species Actinomadura sp. NPDC049382. The sequence goes on along the minus strand of NZ_JBFARO010000019.1, from coordinate 61,241 downwards.
GCGTAGGCGTCCATCCGCTCGCCCAGGACCGGGAACAGGTCGACGACCCGTTCCGTCCGCTCCCGCTCGACTTTGCGCCGGTTCGGGACGTTCCACAGCCCGAGCCGCAGGTGCTCGGCGACCGTGAGCCCGGTGAACAGGCGCCTGCCCTCGGGGATGTGGACGAGGCCGTGCGCCACGATCCGCTCCGGGCTCCACCCGGTGATGTCGGTGCCGCCGAAGCGCACCGACCCGGACGTGGGGCGCAGCAGCCCCGAGATGGTGCTGAGCAGGGTGGTCTTCCCGGCGCCGTTGCCGCCGACCACCGCGAAGACCTCGCCCGTCCGGACCGCGAAGTCCACCGAGCGGACCACCGGCACCGCCCCGTACCCGGAGCTCAGCCCGGACACGCTGATCAGTTCCTCGCCCTGCGCCGTCATGCCGGTGCCCCCAGGTACAGTTCGACGACCCGCGCGTCGCCGAGGGCGTCCTCCGGCGCCCCCGACGTCACCAGTTCGCCCCGGTCGAGGACCGTCACCACGTCGGCGACGTTCGCGACGAGTTCGATGTGGTGCTCCACCAGGACGACGGTGGTGCCGGCGTCGCGGATCGCGCGGATCAGCCGTCCGAGCGCCTCCAGCTCGCGCGGGGTGAGCCCGGCGGCCGGCTCGTCCATCAGCAGCAGCCGCGGGCGCGCCATCAGCGCCCGCGCCACCTCCAGCAGCCGCTGCTCGCCGTGCGGCAGCGCGGCGGCCTCCTCGTCCGCCCGTCCCGCCAGGCCGTGGGCGGCGAGCAGCCGGTCGGCCTCCGCCGCCAGCGCCGCTCGTTCGCGCCGGGCCCGGGGCAGCCGCAGGACGGTCGCCGGCCCACCGGACCGTTCACGCGCGTAGGCGCCGAGCAGGACGTTGTCGCGCAGGCTCGACGCCCCGAGCAGCCGCGGCGTCTGGAAGACGCGCGCGACACCGCGCCGGGCGAGCCGCTCCGCGGGGGCCCGGCTGACGTCCTCGGCGCCGAGGAGGACCCGGCCCTCGTCCTGCCGCAGCAGGCGGCTGATCACGTTGAGCAGGGTCGTCTTCCCCGATCCGTTCGGCCCGACGATCGCGTGCACCTTGCCGGGCTCGATGGTGAGGTCGACGCCGCGCAGGGCGTGCACGCCGCCGAACGACTTGCGGACGCCGGACAGTTCGACGCCGAGCGGCGCGCCGCGCGGCGGCCCCACTTCGGCCGTGCCCTCGGCCTCGGGCTCGGCCTCGGCCTCGGACTCGGTGCGGGGAGTCGCGGCGGGCGGGCGGGCCTTGCGGTACCGCGCCAGCAGTTTGTCCCACGCGCCCGCGATGCCCTGCGGCGCGTACACCATCAGCGCGAGCAGCGCCGCGCCGTAGATGAGGCCGCGCCACTCCGCCAGGCCGGTCAGCAGCTCCGGGAGCGCGAAGAACAGCAGCGTGCCGATGATCGGGCCCGCCAGGCGCGCCGCGCCGCCGATGATGACGACCAGCAGGAAGAGGATCGAGAAGTCGAGCGTGAAGTCGTCCGGCGTGACGAGCCCGTGGTGGACGGCCAGCAGCGCCCCGCCCAGCCCGGCGGTGGCGCCGCCGCAGGCGAACGCGAACAGCTTCGCCCGCGCGGGGCCGACGCCGACGCTCCGCGCCATCTCCGGCGCGTCCCGGACGGCCATCATGCCCCGCCCGAGACGGGAGTCGACGATGTTGCGGACCATGACGAACAGTACGGCGTTCACGGCGATGACCAGCCACAGGACGTCCCGCTCCGCCAGCTCCCACGACCCGATCGCGGGCCGCGGGATGCCGACGAGCCCGGACCAGCCCCCGGTCAGCCCCTCGAACTCGACGAGCAGGCTGCGCGCCGCCATCGCCGCGCCGAGCGTCACCAGCGCGATGTACCAGGACGACAGGCGGAACGCGGGGAGCGCCATCAGCGTCCCGGCGACCGTGGTGACCAGCACCGCCGCGGGCGCCGCCCCCCAGAACGTCCAGCCGTGGTCGGCCATGAGGACGCCGGTCGTGTACGCGCCCACGGCGACCAGCGCGCCCTGGCCGAGCGAGACCTGGCCGGTGTAGCCGAACATGATGTTCAGGCCCGTCCCGACCACCACGTAGATCGCGGCGGTGGTGGCGAGGTAGGTGATCGTGGGGTCCCCGGTCGCGGGCGGCAGCACGGCCGCCGCCGCCAGCAGGACGAGCCAGGGCGCGGCACGGCGCACGGCGCCCGGCCGGTTCCGGATGGCCTCAGACATGGCGCTGCACCGCCAGACCCCGCAGGCCGTTCGGCCGGACGAGCAGGATGAGCAGCATCGCCGCGAGCAGCACGACCGACTGCGAGCCGGGCGAGGCGTAGGCGGCGCCGGCGGCCTCGACGGTGCCGAGCACCCAGCCGGCCACCAGCACGCCGCGGTTGTCGCCGATGCCGCCGACCGCCAGGGCGGCGAACCCCTTGATCAGCAGGCCGAGGCCCATCGTCACCGAGGCGAGCAGCAGCGGCGCCGCCAGCACGCCGGTGAGCCCCGCCAGGGCGCCGCCGAGCAGGAACGAGCGCCGGGTCAGCGCCCGCGGGTCGATGCCGCGCAGCCGGGCGCCGTCGCGGTCGGCGGCCACCGCGCGCAGCGCGGTGCCGAGCCGGGACCGGTCCAGCAGGCCGAGCAGCAGCACCACGGCGACGGCGACCGCCACCACCGCGACCTGGTAGCTGGAGAACCGGAACCCCGCCACGTGGTTGACGTCCAGGGACAGCGGCCACGGCGGCGCGACGGTGCTCGGCTGGTCCGTCCAGAGCCGTCCGGCGGCCTCCGCGATCAGCAGCGAGAACGCCAGCGTGGTGATCACCCAGCCGGCGGCGTGGGACGACCTGCGCAGCACCGGGGTGACGGCCACCCGCTCCTCGGCCAGCGTCACGACCCCGACGACGGCCATGACGCACAGCACGGCGATCCCCCAGGGGAGCCGGCCGATCGGGGTGGCGGCCATCAGCATCGCGCCGATCATGATGAGCTCGCCCTGCGCGAAGTTCACCACGTTCGTCGGCCGGTGCAGCACGTTGAAGCCCATCGCGACGAGGCCGTACAGGCTGCCGAAGACCAGCCCGGCGACCAGGATGTCGGCGATCATGGAGCGGTCACACCCCGTCCGCGCGGCGCCGCAGGACCCCGCCGAGGCTCTCCGGGTCCTTCGCCGACATCAGGGTGCCGATGGTGATGTCCTCGTCGGCGATGCCGGAGTGCCGCTTCGCGGTGAAGGAGACCTTCGCGCGGATGCCCTGGTAGCCGCTCACCTTGTCGAGCGCGGCCTTCAGCTTGGCCGGGTCGGTGCTCTTGGTGTCCTCGACGACCTCGGCCATCAGCATCATGTAGTCGTAGTAGGGGCTCGTCACCGCCGAGTAGCCGAGGCCGGCGGTGTCCGGGTGCTTGTTGATGCGCTCGACCAGCTTGGTCACCTCCGCGGACGGCTTCTCCTGGCCGGTGTAGGTGAGCCCCCGGTAGGTGGTGCCGAAGAACCCGTCGAGCAGCGGACGCGGGAACTCCCCGAGCGCGTCGATGTAGTTGAGGTCGTGCGACACGATCACCGGCTGGAAGCCGCTCGCCGCCATCGCCCGCAGGATGAGGACCGTCGCCTGCGGCTGGCCGGTGAACAAGCCCAGCCCGTCGACGCCGGCGCGCTCCAGGTTGCGGACGAACGGCGTCATGTCGGAGGCGTCCACCTCGAACACCTCGACGGCCACCGGCTTGGTGGAGTAGGCGTCCCGCAGGGTCGCCACGACGGCGTCCCTGATCGAGGTGCCGAACTCCGAGTTCTCCACGATGATGCCGATCTTGCGCAGTCCCCGGACCTCGTGGAGGAAGCGCGCGGCGACCCTGGCCTGCTGGGTGGTGTTGTAGACGAGCTGGTAGTGGTGCGGGAAGCGGTCGCCGTCGCCGAGCAGCTCGGCCCCGCCCCACGCCGACTGGATCAGCTCGGCGCGGGCGAGCGCCGTCACCGACGCCAGCACCTGTGAGCTGCCGGTGGGGCCGACGACGAAGGTGGGCTTGTCCCGGATCAGCCGCTGCGCCACCGCGGGCTGGCTGGCCGGGCTCCCCTTGTCGTCGTGCTCGGTGACCTGGACGGCCTCGCCGAGCAGCCCGCCGGCCGCCTTGATGTCCTCCAGGGCGAGCCGCGCGCCGACGTAGATCGGCTTGTAGGCGGCGGCGAGCCGGCCGGTCTTCGGCTCCACCCACCCGATCCGGGCGGCCTTCGTCCCGCCGCCGCCCGAACTGCCGCACGCCGCCGTTCCCAGGCCGAGCACGCCGAGCGCGGTGGCGGACGCGGCGCCCGCCAGGAACCCGCGCCGGGACATCCCGTCCGTCCGGTAAGTGACCAAGGCCGCCTCCTCGATTTGGTGTATGAACGTTTGTATACTTCACCCCGATCCACGTCAAGGGAGGTCTGGCAGCACCGGTCCCCGCCACACCCTGCGGCGGTCTGGTGCCCGAGAGATTCGCGTTGCTTCGCCGCGATGCGGCGACGGCGGCTTCCCTGCCGCCGGACGGCGCTCCGCATCGTCATGGGCCGAAGGCGCGACGAGCGGGAAAAGGACGGCCCGGATCGAGCGGTGGGGTGCGTCGATCCGGGCCGCCAGGCGGTGATCCGTAGGTTATGAAGCCTGGTTCAGGACGTACTCGGCTACCTGGGCGTGGGTGGCGTACCAGACGCCCTGCTGAGCGTCGATGTGCTCAAGGAGTTCGCGCAGGACGGTCATGCGGGAGCGGTGGCCGATGACCTGCGGGTGCATGGTGAGCTGGAACAGCCCGCCCTCCTCCAGGGCGGCGTCGAACTCGTCGCGCCAGATCCCCGCCACGTCCCGCGGCGGCGGGCACGTCCGCAGCATGCCGCCGAACTCCAGCACCAGGTACGGGACGTCGTCCCTGATCCAGTCGACCGGGATCTCCACGACGCCGGTCGGCTCGCCGCCGGCGAGCAGCTCGTACGGTTCGTCGTCGGCCATGAGGGAGGAGTCGTAGCGCAGGCCCAGCTCGCGGGTGATGGCCAGGGTGTGGTCGGAGAAGTCCCACGCCGGGGTGCGGATGCCGACCGGGCGGGTGCCCGACAGCTTCTCCAGGGTGTCGGCGGCGCGCAGGGCCAGCTCGCGCTCGTCGGCCGGGTCCAGCGTCGTGTTGCTCTCGTGGATCCAGCCGTGCATGCCGATCTCGTGGCCGGCGGCGACGTAGTCGCGGACCTCCTCCGGGTGCAGCAGGCCCGAGACCGCCGGCATGAAGAACGAGGCCGGGATGCCGAAGCGCTCCAGCAGGCGGAGCACCCGGCGGGCGCCGACGCGGGAGCCGTACTCGCCCTGCGCCAGGGGGCCCGGCCCGGTCTCGCCGACGCGCAGGACGCTCGTCTCGTGGTCGCAGTCGAAGGAGAGCGCGACCGCGACGCGGGCGCCTCCCGGCCAGGACGCCGGGTGCAGGGAGCGGCCGGCGCGGACCCGCTCCACATGGCCGCGCCAGATCTGCTCGTCCCACTGCCAGGGCTGCTGTTCGGTCATGTGAGCCTCTCCGGTTCGTTGGGGACTGCGGGGGTCTCACGCGCGGTCGTCGCCCTAGTCGGGCAGCGCCTCCGCGAGCTGCTGGCGGGAGGTGATGGCGAGCTTGGTGAACACCTTGCTCAAGTGGTATTCGACGGTGCGGGGGCTGAGGAAGAGCTGGGCGCCGATCTCCGGGTTCGACAGGCCCGTCCGGGCCAGGCGGGCGATCTGCCCTTCTTGAGGGGTGAGGTTGCCGCCGGCGGAAGCGATGGTGCGTTTGCGGACGGTCTCGCCGGTGGCCTGCAGTTCGCGCTGGGCGCGGCTCGCGAAGGCCGTGGCGCCGAATTCCTGCAGCATCTCGTGGGCGGTGCGCAGGTGCTCGCGCGCGTCGGTGCGGCGTTTCTCGCGGCGCAGCCATTCGCCGTAGACCAGGTGGGTGCGGGCGAGGTAGACGGCGGCGCGGCTGCGTTGGAGGTGTTCGATGGCCTCCTGGTACAGCCGGTCGGCGTCCTCGCCGTCGGAGAGCAGGGCCTTCGACCGGGCGAGCATGCCGAGGGCCAAGTCGGTGCCGCTGGCGGTGGTGCGTTCCATGAGTTGCCGCAGCGCGGTCGCGGCCGCTTCCGGGGCCTTGCTGTAGGCGGCCGCCTCGATCAGTTCGATGAGGGCGAACCCGGTGGCCCCGAGATCGTCATGCCTGCACGCCCGCTCCGCGTAGTCCAGGGCCTCCTGGTAGCGGCCAAGGGCGTTGCGCACCAAGGCGCCCATGTAGAGGCTCTGGCTGACCGCTCGGCCCTCGCCCCAGGTGCTCGCCGATTCGGCGGCGGCGTCCATCTGCGCCGGCGCATCGTCCGCTCCGCGCCAGGCGCGGAGCAGGGTGATGGCGAAGCCGAAGTAGGAGTTGCCGGTCACCTTCAGGATCGCGTCGGACTCCTCCACCAACGTCGCCGCCGCATCGAACTGACCTGCGTAAACGTGGACGGCGGCGCGGTAGGTGAGGGCTTGGGGGAGGAAATGGAGCGCTCCCATCTCGCGTGCGGCTTGGACCGCGTGCTCGGCCAGGTCATGGAGGGTTGCGTCGTCCCACATGTCCGCGGCGACCAGGTAGCTCAGCCAGAGCCAGCGCATGTTGTCGTCGGGGTTGCTTCGGGCTTGCTGCCGGAACGTGTGCAGGACGTTCTTCAACTGCGGTGCTCCTTGGGCGAAGCCGTCGCAGAAGCGTGTCGCCAGCGCGTCGAGCAGCGCGTCGACCGGGCGGGCCGGCAGCGGCCCTTCGGGTGCGGTGCGTGCGGCGTCGGCCACGGTCCGCAGGAGGCCGGGCCGGCCGAGCCTGCCGGCGAAGATCGCCGACCCCATCGCGTCGATGTACGCTTCGCGGGCCTGCCCGGCATCGACGCGGGCCAGCCGCCCGGCCGCCTCCAGCAGCGGCTGCAGAGCCTCACCGCCGCGCTTGCGCGCGAAGATGATCTGGGCGCGCAGCCAGGCCATCCGCCCGCTCTGCAGCTCGGTCAGCCGCCCCCGCTCCGCCGACACCAGCAGCTCCAGCGCCATGTCCGGGGCGCCGGAGTCGAACGCGGCCTGCGCCGCCGCCAAGGCCCGCGCGGTGCGCCGGGCCGGGTCGGGGGTCAGCTCGGTCGCGCGCCGCAGGAACGCCGCCGCCGCCGCGATACCGCCGCGGACCTGGGCACGGTCGGCCAGCCGCTCCAGCTCACCGGCCACCGACTCGTCGGCCTCCAGCGCCGCGTGCGCGCGATGCCAGGCCCGGCGCTCGGGATCGGCCGCCGGATCGGTCGCCTCGGCCAGCGCGCCGTGCGCCGCCCGCCGCTGCGGCGGCGTCGCGGCCGAGTACACCGCCGACCGCACCAGCGGATGCCGGAACCGCAGCCACGTCCCGATCTCCAGCAGCTCCTCGGCCTCCGCCGGCTCCACCGCCGACCCCGGCACCCCCAGCCGCTCGGCCGCCCGCCGGATCAGCACCGGATCCCCGGTCGGCTCGGCCGCCGCGACCAGCAGGAACGACCGCGTCGCGTCCGGCAGCCCTGCCAGCCGCCGCCGGAAACCCTCCTCGATCCGCGCCGGGACGGCCTGGGCCTCCACCAGCCCGAACCCGCCCGCCAGCTGCGCCGGGCTCAGCCCCCGCGGCAGCTCCAGCAGCGCCAGCGGGTTCCCGTTGGTCTCGGCCAGGATCCGGTCCCGGATCCGCTCGTCCAGCGGGAACCGGACCACCGACCCCAGCAGCGCCTGCGCGTCCTGCTTCTCCAGCCCGCGCACCTCCAGATCCACCAGCCCGTGGAACTGGCTGCCCGGCTCACGCGCCGCGAAGATCAACCCCACCGGCTCGGCCAGCAACCGCCGAGCCACGAACGCCAGCACCTGCGCCGACGACTGGTCCAGCCACTGCGCGTCGTCGATCACGCAGAGAAGGGCGCGTTCCTCCGCCGCCTCCGCAAGGAGGGTCAGCACCGCCAGGCCGATGATGAACCGGTCGGGTGTGTCGCCGTTGCGCATGCCGAACGCGACCGCGAGCGCGTCGCGCTGCGGGCCGGGCAGCTTCTCGATCCGGTCCAGCAGCGGCGCGAGCAGGAGATGCAGGCCGGCGAACGCCAGCTCCATCTCCGATTCCGTCCCCACGGTGCGGACCACCCGCATGTCGGCCGCACGCCCCACCGTGTGCCGCAGCAGGGCCGACTTGCCCACACCCGCCTCGCCGCGCAGCACCAGGGCCCGCCCGCGCCCGGACCGGACATCCCCCAACAGGCCATCCAGCTCGGCACGCTCCCAATGCCGATCAAGCAACGGCATGCGCTCAGATAGCGTCTCCATGCCCGTCCATGCTCCCGCCGTTCAGCGCCGATCCGTCGGCGCACCAAGTCAGCAGCCATCGGGCGCTGCGTCTTCCGCCTGACCTCGATCGATGCCCCGCCCGGTAACTCCGTAACTGTAGCGATATGGATGCCCCCCTCTCCCCTCAGAGCGAAGGCGGCGCCGCTCCCGCAGGGGTACCGGACGCGGCTCGTCCTCCTCGGCACCTCCGGAGGGCCCATCTGGTGGGAGGGGGCGGACCGCGTGGGCGTGTCGTCCGCGCTCGTCGTCGGTGACGCCCTCTACCTGGTCGACTGCGGGAACTCGTCCGTCCACAACCTGCGCGGAGCGGGGCTGCTCGGGCCGGGCGAGGGCATGAACGACCTGGGCCACCTGCGCGCCGTGTTAGCCCGCTAATCTCCGGCGCGCAGGTGCCGGGCGAGGTATTGCCCGGTGATGGACGCGGGGTCGCGGGCGATCCGGCCCGGGGTGCCGGTGGCGATGATCTCGCCGCCCTCCTCGCCCCCGCCGGGGCCGAGGTCGATCACGTGGTCGGAGTTGGCGATCAGGTCGAGGTCGTGTTCGATCACGATGACGGTGGCGCCGCGGTCGGCCAGCCGCTGCAGGACGTCCAGGAGGGTGCGCACGTCCAGCGGGTGCAGGCCCACGCTCGGTTCGTCGAGCACGAACACGGCGTCGGTCTGGTCCCGGTGCATCTGGCTCACCAGCTTCAGCCGCTGGGCCTCGCCGCCGGACAGGGCCGGGGTGGCCTCGCCGAGGGTGAGGTAGCCCAGTCCCAGTTCGTCCAGGGCCGCCAGGCGCTTGTGCACCCGCCGCAGGTCGGCGGTGGCGTTGAGGGCTTCGCGGATCGTGCACCCGAGCAGGCCGGGCAGGGAGACGCCGTCGCGCCGGTAGGCGTCCGCGCGGGGCGCGAAGCGGCTACCGCCGCACTCGGGGCAGACGATGTCCACGTCGGGCAGGAACTGGACGTCGAGGGAGATCTCGCCGGTGCCGCCGCAGCGCGGACAGGCCAGTGACCCGGTGTTGTAGGAGAAGTCGGAGGCCGTCAGCCCGTCGCGGCGGGCCTCCGGGGTCGCGGCGTAAGCCTTGCGCAGCTCGTCCATGACGCCCGAATAAGTGGCGACGGTGGAGCGGACGTTGATGCCGATCGGGGTCGCGTCGACCACGTGGGCCTTGATGCCGTCGGGCGCCTCCAGGTCGCGCACATGAGCCGGCAGGGCCGCCGATCTCGACCGTGCCTCCAGGGCCGGGACCAGGCATTCGAGGACGAGCGTGGTCTTGCCCGATCCGGAGACGCCGGTGACGGCGGTCAACCGGCCGAGGGGGAACTCGACCTCCAGCGGGTGGACGGTGTGGACGGCCTCCGTCTTGAGGCGGAGCGCCCCCTGCTCGAACACGGCGGCCGGCTCGGCGCAGGCACGGACGATCACCGGTTCGGCACCGGTGAGGAAGCCGGCGAGCCGCGAGCGGGGCGCGGCGGCGAGCGCGTCCGGGCCGCCCTCGGCGATGACGGTGCCGCCGTCGTCCCCCGAGCCGGGGCCGATCTCGATCAGCCAGTCGGCCTCGCGCAGGATCTGCACGTCGTGGTCGACGAAGACGACCGAGTTGCCGTCGGCCAGCAGGTCGCGCATCACGCCGAGCAGGCCGTCGACGTTGGCGGGGTGCAGGCCGATGGACGGCTCGTCGAGAACGTAGAGGACGCCGGTGGTGCGGTTGCGGACCGCCCGCGCGAGCTGGGCCCGCTGCCGCTCGCCGGTGGACAGCGTCGACCCCGCCCGGTCCAGCGCGAGATATCCCAGGCCGAGCTCGACGAGGCGCCGCCCCATGTCGATCAGGGTGTCGGCCAGCGACCGTCCCATCTCGCGCATGTCGGCGGGGAGCGCCGCCACGACGCCGGGCGCCCACGCCAGCACCTCGTCCAGGGTCATCGCGGTGACCTCGGCCAGGTTCCGCTCACCGATCCGGGGCGCCCGCGCGGCGGGGCTGAGGCGGGTGCCCCGGCAGTCCGGGCAGGTGCCCTCGCGCAGGAAGCGGCTGACCCTGGCCAGCCGCTTGTCGGTGTCGGCGCGCTTCAGCTCCTCGGTCACCGTCAGCCGCGCGTTGCGGAAGGTGAAGTCCAGTTCGTGGACCCCCTTCTTGCTGGTGACGGTGATGTGCTTCTTCTCCTCCGGCCCGTCCAGCACGATCTCCCGCTCGCGGTCGGTCAGCCCGCTCCACGGCACGTCGGTGCGCACGCCGAACTCGCGCGCGATGTCGGGCTGGACGTTGAACCCGAACATCTGCCAGGGGGCGACCGCACCGTCCTCTAGCGTCTTGGACGGGTCCGGGACGAGCGTCGCGTCGTCCACCGTGCGCACCACGCCGATGCCCTGGCAGCGGGGGCAGGCGCCGGTGGAGTTGAACGACAGGTCCTCGGCGCCCGGCGGGTGCACCCGCTCACCGCAGACGGGGCACGTGAACGGCACCTCGGCCGCCACGTCGATCGTCGGCGGGACCCGGTGGCCGTTGGGGCACAGGTGGGAGGCCAGCCGCGAGAACATCAGCCGCAGCACGTTCAGCAGCTCGCTGGAGGTGCCGAACGTGGACCGCACGCCGGGCACTCCGGGCCGCTGCCGCAGCGCCAGCGCGGCGGGGACGTGCTCCACCGAGTCGACCGCCGCCCGCGGCGCCTGGGCCATCCGGCGGCGGGTGTAGGTCGACAGCGCCTCGATGTAGCGGCGGGACCCCTCGGCGTACAGCACGCCCAGCGCCAGCGACGACTTCCCCGACCCGGACACGCCGGCGACCCCGACCATGACGCGCAGCGGAACGTCGACGTCCACGTTCCGCAGGTTGTGCACGCGGGCGCCGCGCACCCTGAGCTGGTCGGGCTGAGTGGACCTCATCGCCGCATGCTCCTCCTGGTCGCTGCCCAGACGAACGACTCCGGATCGGACGCCCATACCCCTCACGCCGACCGGTACCCCTCACGCACCAGGGCGGGCGGTTCGCGATGATCATGTGGGGTCGCGTGACGGACGCCCCTGCCCGGCGCATTCAGCCGGCGGGGCCGAGTGCTCTGTCGATGCGGTCTCGCAGGGAGCGCAGCGCTTGCCTGAGTTCTGCCGGTTCGATCTCCGTCATGTCTGCGTCGAAGGTCAGGAGGAGTCCTGCCAGCCCCGCCCATGACCACGCGCCGAGCGTGAGCCGGCACCGGGAGTCGGTGTCGTGCTCGACCGTCGACCCGCCGGGGGCGAACCTCGCGACGACGGGCGCGGGCAGGGCGATGAGCGCCGAGCCGCGGCACGGCCACTCCGCCGGCGTGTCGCCGCGATCGTGCGTGCTCATGACGAAGGCCGCCGGATCGCCGTGCGGGACGTCGCGCCGCCGGAAGGGCGTCCCCGTGGGCATGCGGAGTTCAAGGCGGTCGACGCGCATCGCACGCCACCGGTCCGCGTCCGGTTCGAACGCGACGAGGTACCAGCGCGCCGCCCATACGACGAGGTCGTGCGGTTCCAGGGTGAGCGTCGCCGTGCCGTCCTCGCCGGTGTAGTCCGCGCGGACGACGTGCCGCCGGTTGATCGCGCCGCCGATGGCGCGGACGGCCTCCGCGTCGATGGGCGCCGCGGGGAACTCCCAGTAGTTGCGCGCCGCGGAGACGGAGAGCGCCTCGGTGTGGACGCGGCTGCGGGCGGGCATCGCCTGCCGCAGCGTGGCGAGGGCGCGGACGGCGTTCTCCCCGATGCCGGACAGGATCGCCGGGACGGTCTGGAGCGCGACGGCCGCCGCGACGGCCTGGTCCTCGTCGAAGACGACCGGCGGCAACCGGGTGGCGCGGCCGAGCCGGTAGCCGCCGCCCGCCCCGCGCACGGCCTCGATCTCGTACCCGAGCTCCCGGAGCGTGTCGATGTCGCGCCGCACGGTCCGCACCGACGTCCCGAGCCTGGCGGCGAGGTCCCCGGCGGTCAGCGTCGCGCCGGTCCCGAAGACCGACAGCAGCTTGAGCGTCCGGGCGGAGGTGGCGGCCATCGCTCGCACTCCTCACGACAAAGCGGTCACTCGGCGGCAACTATAGCGGCGAGGGTCGCCCGCATGACCGCTTCACAGATCCCTCACGAGGGCACGCGCGCGCCCGGCGCCCCGCCGGCGCTCGTCTCCGGCGCGGGCGCGAGCGCGGCGCTCCTGGTGGTGCTCTTCGGCTCGTTCCTGGACCTCCTCGACGGGACGATCGTCACCGTCGCCGCCCCGGCGATCGCCCGCGACCTCGGGGCCGGCGACGCCCAGATCCAGTGGACGATCGCCGCCTACCTCCTCGCCCTGGGCGCGGGCCTGGTCACCGGTGGGCGGCTCGGCGACCGGTACGGCCGCAAGCGCCTGTTCATGATCGGCCTGACCGGGTTCACCGTCACCTCCGCGCTCTGCGCGCTGGCCGCCGGCCCCGGAATGCTCATCGGCACCCGCGCCGCGCAGGGACTGACCGCGGGGGTCATGGTTCCGCAGGTATTCGGGATCATCCGGGCGTCGTTCGCCCCGGGCGAGCGCGCCAAGGCGTTCGGCGCCTACGGGGCGGTCCAGGGCCTCGCGTCCGTCGCGGGCCCGCTGCTCGGCGGGCTGCTCGTCGACGCCGACCTGTTCGGGCTGGGCTGGCGCACCATCTTCTGGATCAACGTGCCCGTCTCGGTCCTGGCGCTCGTCATGGGCGCGAAGGTGCTGCCGGAGTCCCGCTCGGCCTCGACCGCCCGCCTCGACCTGCCGGGCGCGCTGCTCGCGGCCGCGGGCATCCTGCTCCTGCTGCTGCCGATCATCCAGACCGACTCCTGGGGATGGACTCGGACCAGCTATGCCCTGCTCACCGCCGGGATCGTCGTGCTGGCGGTCTTCGTCGTCCATGAGCGACGCCTCGCCGGACGCGGGGGCGAGCCCGTCTTCGATCCGGCCCTGCTCCGGATCCGCGCCTTCGCGGTCGGCCTGTCCGCGTCCCTGCTCTTCTTCGGCGGTATCGGGGCGTTCTTCCTCACCCTGTCGGTCTACCTCCAGGACGGCACCGGCCGGACGGCGTGGGAGACCGGCCTGGTGATCCTGCCCTACGCGCTCGGCTCGATCGTCACCTCCGGGGTCGGCGTCGCGCTCGCCGCCAAGGCCGGGCGGGCCCTGCTGATCGCCGGCTCGCTCACCGTCGCGGCATCGCAGCTCGTCCTGTGGACGGCCGTGAGGGACGGCGGCGACCCCGGATACCCGCTCCTCGCCCTCGCTCTCCTCATCGGCGGCCTCGGGCTCGGTCTCTGCGCCCCGATCCTCGTCAACGTCGTCCTCGCCGGCATCCCCGGGCGCGACGCCGGCGCCGGGGGCGGCGTGCTCTCCACCGTCAACCAGATCGGCGGCGCCGCCGGCATCGCCGCTCTCGGCACGGTCTTCTTCACCACCGCCACCGGTTCGGCGACCGGCGCACCGGGACGGGCCGACTACGCCGACGCGCTCGGCATCGTCCTCGTCATCTCCGCCGTGCTCTACGCCGTGGCGGCACTCGTGATGCTCGCGCTCCCGAAGAACACGGCCGAGCACGGCGACCAGTGACGCGCGCGCGGGCGAACCGCTCCGCTCAACTCGCGTTGGGTTCCCGGGTCGCGGTGGGGTGGTTCGCCCGCATTTCGATGCGGGCTTGGGACGGCCAGTGGACGTCGTGGGCGCAGCCGAGTCTCTCCAGGAGGCGGATCAGGGCCGCGCTGGGGTCGGTCTGGCCTTTGAGGACGCCGTGGCGGGCGCTGGTCGGCTCGATGTGGTGCCAGTTGTGCCAGCCCTCGCCGAACGTCAGCAGCGCCACCCACCGGACGTTCGAAGAGCGGTCGCGGGTGGGGAAGTCCTGGTCGCCGAAGCAGTGCGCGATCGAGTTCACCGACCACGTGACGTGGTGGACGACCGCGTAGCGGACGAGGCCGGCCCAGAAGAGGGCCGTCCAGAAGCCCGCCCACGACCAGGTGATCAGGCCGCCGGCCGCGGCGGGCAGCAGGAAGGACGCGACGGTGATCGCCGGGTAGGCCGCGTCCACCCGGCGGATGTCGCGGTCGGCGAGCAGGTCGGGCACCCAGTGCGCGCGGTTGGACCGCCTGCGGGCGCTGTAGAACCAGCCGACCTGGGCGTGCAGCAGGCCGCGCAGCAGCGCGAAGCCGCTGTCGCCGTAGACCCAGGGCGAGTGCGGGTCGCCGGGCTTGTCGGAGTACTTGTGGTGCCTGCGGTGCTCGGCGGCCCACAGTGAGGGCGGCCCTTCGAGGGCCAGCGCGCCCGCGAGGGCGAACCCCACCCGGACGGGCCGGGGGCACTTGAAGGAGCGGTGGGTCAGCAGGCGGTGGTAGCCGACGCTGATGCCGAAGATGTTGACGGTGTACATCGCCAGGGCGAGCAGGAGGTCGACGGGCCCGACCGCGCGCCCCCAGACGGCCGCCACCGCCGCGACCAGGGCCAGCGGGGGCAGCACGACCAGGACGGCCAGGTAGGCGTGCCGGCGGGTTCCGGAGACCGGGAGCGTCTCCCCCATCGACCGATCCGCCTCCGCCATCCGTTCCTCCCGCCATCCGGTTCAGCCCGCAGGTCGAGGCCCATTGAACTGCGACGACGCGGAGGGCGGCAGTCGCCTGGCAGATAGGCAACCATCACCGAGTGAAGCTACTTAACTACTCAATGTGCCAAATCTCTTGGCGGTGACGGTTTGGACTCTTACTCTCTGGATCCGGCCGGTCACGACTTGGGAGCTGATGCCATGCAGCCAGAGGGGTACCTCGCCGCCTACGACGCCCTCGTCCGGGCCGATCCGGGCGCCGCCCAGGTCCGGCTGGCCGGGTGGTTGCGCACCGACTGGCGGGAGCTGTTCGCCGAGCTGCGCGCGGACCGGCCCGTCCTCGCGGCGCCGGCCTTCACCCTGGTCACCCGGCACGCCGACGTGACCGAGGTGCTGTCGCGGCCGGACGCGTTCCCGGTCAGCGCCTACCGTCCGTCGATGGAGGCCGCGCTCGGCGCCCCGATCATGCTGACCCGCGACGGGACCCCGATGAACTGGCGGGAGAAGGGCCTGATGCAGGTCATGCTCGCGCCCGAGGACGTCCCCTCTGTGCGCGCGCTCGCGGGGAAGCTCGCCGACGAGGCGCTGGACGCGGCCGACGGAGAGCTCGACGCGGTCGGCGGGGTGTTCCGAGGCGTCCCGCTGAAGGTCTGCGCCCGCTACTTCGGCTTCCCGGGGCCGGACGAGGCGACGCTGTCGCGCTGGTCGCGGGCCATCATGACCGACGTGACCGCCAACTTCACCGGCGATCCCGGCGTGCACGCGGCGGCGGTCGCCGCGGGCGCGGAGATGATGGCGTACCTGCGCGGCCTGGTCGCCGAGCGGCGCGCCGCGCCCGACGCCGCGGACGTGCTGGGCCGGCTGGTCCGCACCCGGCTGCCCGCCGAGCTGGGCTTCGACGACGAGCGCGTCGCGGTCAACGTCGCCGGCCTGCTGCTGGGGTTCGTCGAGAACGCCGCCGGGTCCATGACGAACGTGGTGTCGCTGCTGCTCGGCCGGCCCGAGCTGCACGCCGCCGCCGTGGCGGCCGCCGGCGACCCCGCGCGGTTCGACGGCCATGTCTGGGAGGCGCTGCGGTTCGACCCCTTCCTCAAGATGATCGCCCGCTACTGCGTGCGCGACCACGTGCTGCCCAGCGGGGCGACCGTCCCGGCCGGGCGCCTGGTCCTGGCGGCGGTCGCCTCCGCCATGTTCGACGACGACGTCGTGGACGACCCCGCCGCCTTCCGGGCCGACCGGCCCGCGGACGCCTGGCTGCACTTCGGCCACGGCCCGCACGCCTGCCTGGGCGTGCACCCGGGCCGGGTCGTGATCGCCGAGACCCTGCGCCGCGTCCTGCTGAGACCCGGGCTGCGCGCGGGCGGGGAGGTGCGCCGCGACCGGGACGTCTTCCCCGACGGCTTCCCGCTGCGGTTCGACGCTCCGGCGCGGGAGGGGGCGTGACCGTGCGAGAGTCCCACCCGAGCGCCCGCGGCTTCGCCTCCGACGGCGCCCGCAACCGGCTGCGGTTCCTCGCGCTGACCCACGGCCGGCCGCTGTGGCGGCTCGCCGAGTCGTCCACCGCGCTGCGCCGCCGCATCAACGCCGCCGTGATCGACCAGGCGTGCCGGGAGATGCCGCCGCGGCCCGAACCGCTGAGCACGATGGCGCCGTACACGTCCTGGCCGTCGCTGACCGACCGCACCTACAGCGGCCGGCACCTGCCGCCCGTCCCCGACCAGGAGACCGGCCGCCCGACGGTCGAGCAGGCCGCCGACCTGTTCGCCCGCGACGGCGAGATGATCCCCTGCCCCCGCTCCACCGTCCTGTTCGCCTACTTCGCCCAGTGGTTCACCGACGGGTTCCTGCGCGGCGAGTCCGAGGAGCCCCGCGACCCGCGGCGCAGCACGTCCAACCACGAGATCGACCTCAACCCGCTGTACGGGCTGACGGCCGAGGCCACCGACGCCGTGCGCGCCCGCGAGGGCGGGCTGCTCAAGAGCCAGCTGATCAACGGCGGCGAGTTCCCGCCGTACCTCTGCGAGAACGGCAAGATCAAGCCGGAGTTCTGGGCGCTGACGGCGGTCCGGATGGACATGCTGACCGACGCGCAGCGCGACACCCTGTTCGCGACCGGCGGCGACCGCGGCAACGTCCAGGTCGGCTTCACGATGATGACGGTGCTGTTCCTGCGCGAGCACAACCGGGTCGCCCGGGCGCTCGCGGCGGAGAACCCCCGGTGGGACGACGAGCGGCTCTTCCAGACCGCCCGCAACATCGTCATCGTCGAGGTCATCCGGCTGGTCGTCGAGGAGTACATCAACCACATCACGCCGTACCACTTCCGGTTCCTGCTCGACCCCCGCCTCTCCCGGATGCTGCAGCGCGCGCCCTGGCACCGGCAGAACTGGGCCTCGGTCGAGTTCAACCTGGTCTACCGCTGGCACAGCCTCATCCCGTCCAGCCTGGTCGTCGGCGACACCGAACTGCCCACGGCCCGGACGCTGTTCGGCGGGGCCCTGATCCCCGGCCCGGGGCTCGGCAGGCTGTTCGAGGACGCCTCCGAGCAGCGTGCCGGGCGCATCGGCCTGTTCAACACCGACCCGATCCTGCGCGAGGTCGAGATCTCCTCGATCAAGGACGCCCGCACCCTGCAACTGGCGTCCTACAACGACTACCGCGCCCACTGCCGCTTCCCCAGGGCGCGCGGCTTCGCCCAGGTGTCCGGCGACCCGCGCGTGCAGGACGCCCTCGCCGACCGGTACCGGAGCGTGGACGACCTGGAGCTGTACGTCGGCCTGTTCGCCGAGGAGCCCGGATCGCCCGCCGCCGTCCTGCCGCCCCTCCTCACCAAGATCATCGCGATCGACGCGTTCTCGCAGGCGCTCACCAACCCGCTGCTGGCCCCGCGCGTGCTGAACGCCGCGACCTTCACCCCCGCCGGCCTGCGGACGATCGCCGAGACCCGCACGCTCGGCGACGTGGTCGCCCGCAACACCCCCGAGGACCCGCGGCCCCGGTTCGTGAGCATGACGTGGCGAGGAGCGGCGCGATGACCGCCCCCGCCGACGCGGCCCCGGGCGCGCTGCTGCCGGCCGCCGCGCGGGAACTCGCCGAGATCGCGCACACGCTCCGCGAGGCGGCCGTGCACGCCACGGCCGCGCTGTCCGACCCGCAGGTCGCCGCGGCCGTGTGCCGCGCGCCGCGCGAGGGGTGGCGGGCGCAGCGGGCGCTGGCCCGCGCCGTCACCGACCCCGCCGGGCTCGGCTGGGCCCCGGCGGGCGGCGTGCTCGGCGTCCTCGGCGCCAAGCTCGGCGGGTTCGCCGGGACGCCGAGCCTGCCCGTCGCGGTCATGACCACGTCGCTGCGGCTGCGCATCGCCGCGGTCGCCCTCGCCGAGCCCGCGCTCACCGAGGACCCGCTGGTCCGCCGGCTGGTCGAGGCGGCCGGCGAGGGCCGGTCCGGCATGCTCGGGGCACTGCGCGACCTGGTCGCCGACCGCGGCGCGGCGGGCGCGCTGAGCGCGCTGTCCCCCGTCTTCAGCGAGGTCCTCGCGCTGCGCGCGCTGCTCGACCGCAACCCGCTGAACGACCACACCGCCTGGCTCATCGCGACCGGCGCGGGCGCCGCGACCGCCGACCCGCTGACCGGGCTGAGCAACCGCGCCATCGCCCGGCTGGACCGCGGCCGCGGCGCCGCCCTGCGCGCCGAGCCGACCGCGGCGGAGGCCGCCCGGTTCTGCGCGGAGGCGTCCCTGCTCGGCCTGCTCGGCGACCTGATCGCGGTCGGGCCCACCGGCCGCGCACTGCTGCTCACCGTGCGCGGCCCCGACGGCGCCGAACGGTACGTCCTGCTGGCGCCCGGGATGCGGCTCGGCGCACCGGACGGCGCGTCCCCCGCCGACCTGCTCGGCGCGTTCAGCAGCACCGTCCAGGACAGCGGCCCCTACAGCCGCGCCCTCGCCAAGGCCATCGACGACTACCGGATCCCCGCCGGCGCCGACCTCGCCCTGATCGGCCACAGCGCCGGCGGCGCGGCCGTCATGAGCCTGAGCCAGGACGCCGCGCTCAACGCCCGGTACCGGATCACCCACGTCATCGCGATCGGGTCGCCGATCGACTTCAAGACCCCCGCGGACCCGGCGACCTGGGTCGCCAGCGTCACCAACCGGCACGACATCATCCCGAGCCTCGACGGGCAGGGCGCCGGGAACTGCTTCACGGAGGGGCCCGGCCGGTACGTCGTGGACTACACCGACCCGACGCACCTGTTCCCCGCCTGCCACCGGCTTGAGCACTACGCCGCCAACATCGAGCACGACCTCCCCGAGGCGCGCGCGCACATCGAACAGCAGCTCGCGCCCTACAACGGCCCCGTCGTCGATCGCCGGCTCTACGAACTCTACGACGACGCCCGCCGCCCGGAGGGCTTCCCGTTCCTCAGCGTCGCCGCCCGCGCCGAGCCCACTCCCGACGGCCCGGTGGAGGTGCCCGCGCGGACGTCGGACGCGGCGGCGCTCACGGCCTGGTTCGCGGTCGACGCCGCCTCCGCCGCCGCCGTCCTGGAGGAGGGCGGCGCCGTCCCGGTGCGGGCCGGGACGCGGTCGCTGGTGGCGCTGTCCGTCCACGACCACCGGGCGAGCACGCTCGGGCCGCACCAAGAGGTCACCCTCGGGCTAGTCGTCCACGATCCGTGGTGCCCCCGTCCCGTCGGCGTCTGGCTGGACCTGCTGCGCCGCCCGCACCTGCGCGGCGCCGGCCTGTGGACGCTCGCCACCGCGCTGAGCACCCCCGCCGCCGGCGCCGCCCACCGCAACCTGTGGAGCGAGCACGCCGTCACCGCCCCGATCCGCGTCCGCCTGGACGGCCGCGCCGCCGCGCTCACCGTCGGCACCCCGGACGACCGCGTCCTGACCTTCGCGGGGCCGCTCGGCCCGAGCAGCCCGGCGCGCTCCGGCGATCTGGTCGTCTACTCCGCCCTCGCCGGCGCGACGCAGCGCACGCTCGTCCACACCCATGGCCGGGCCCGGCTGCACCCCGCGCCCCGCGCCCGGCTGCACACCGGCGCGGGCGACGACCCCCTGGCCGCCCGGCTGCGCGCCCTCGGCCTCGACGGCGCCCGGCCGATCCTCTGCCTCGCCCACCCGCACCGGATGCTCCGCCGCGACGCGGGCACCCTCGTCTTCCCCGCTTAGGAGGCCGCCTTGCCCGCCCGCCGCTCGGTCGCCGACTCCGCCGCCCTGCTGCGCTCCGACGCCGAGGCCGTCGAACACGCCACGGCCCGCCTCCGCGCCCTGGTCCAGCGCCTCAAGGACGACCCGGCGACACCCCCATGGTTCACCGCCACCGCCGAAGCCCACATAACGGCCGCCACAACCGCCGCCACCGACCTGGCAGCCGCCGCCACCCACCTGAACACCCTGTCCAGATCGACCGCGCGTCCCGTCACTCCGCCTCCGCGCGCCTCGCACACCTGAGCCGGAGAGCACGAGCCCCGACGGCGGCGGTCAGTCGTGGTGGGGGGTGGTGAACTCCTTGATAAGGACGGGGTACTGCTCGGCGCCGTGGCCGGCGGCGATCGCGCGGTCGGCGATCGCCTTGAAGAGTTTCGGCAGTTCGGCCTTGACGCCCGCCGCCTCGCTCTCCTTGATCAGGTGGGTCATCGCCGCCGCGTCGGTCTCCAGGGCCGATACCTCGGCCGGGAAGGAGCCGGCGTCGACCTGTTCGGCGTAGCCGGGGAGCCATCCGGCCACGCCTTCGGCGATCTGCCGCGCGAACGGCGCGTACGTCGCGGCGTCGACGCCGGCCGTCCTGACCAGGGCGGTGCCCTGGAGCCAGGCGTTCAGGACGCTCCACATCATGGCCAGGCCGGCCACGTCGTACAGGGACGCCAGTCCGGGGTCGTCGCCGAGATAGGTCACGGTGCCGAGCACTTCGAGCACCGGCCGGTGCGCCTCGAACTCCGGCTGCGGTCCGCTGTGCAGGATCACGGCTTCGGCCGTCCCGATCGCCGGTGGGACGGCCATGATGGCGCCGTCCAGATATCCGGCACCGCGCTGCGCGGCCCAGTGGGCGGTCTCCCGGGCCTCGGCGGAGTCGCCCGAGGTCAGATTGACCAGTGTCGCGCCGTCCAGTTCGACGCCGTCCGCGTCGAGCGACTCGCGCACGGCTCGGTAATCGGTGAGGCAGATGATCGTCAGGCTCCCCGCTTTGACCGCGTCGCCCACCGTGGGTGCGAGTTGCGCGCCCTCGGCGACCAGTGGGGCGGCCTTGGCCGCCGTACGGTTCCACACCGTGGTGGGATGGCCGGCCTTCAGGAAGGCACTGGCCAGCGCCCGGCCCATGAGCCCGAGTCCGATGATCGTCACACGTGTATCGGTTCTGCTGTCCATGGCAGCATCGTCAACGTTGAGACCGGTGTGAGAGTCAAGTGAGGTCTGGGTGCGGATCGGGGAACTGAGCCGGCGGACGGGCGTCAACGCCCACCAGCTGCGCTACTACGAGGCCCGCGGCCTGCTGGCGGCGGACCGCCGCGCGAACGGCTACCGCGAGTACGACGAGTCCGCCGTGCTGCGGGTGAGGGAGATCCGGCATCTGCTCGGTGCCGGCCTGTCGTCCGAGGACATCGCCTACCTGCTGCCCTGCGCGGTCGGAGAGGCCCCGGAGCTGCTCGGATGCCCTGAACTGCTGACCGCGATGCGGTCGCGGCTGGAGCGCCTGGACGAGCAGATGACCAGGCTCGCGCAGTCCCGCGACGCCCTCGCCGACTACATCGACGCGGCCGAACGAACCGCCGCCGAGAACTACCCGCCCTTCGACGACTGCCAGGCCCCCGTCCCCGCCTGAACGGCCTTTCGTGCGGGCACGCGGTGCCCGGCGGCTGGGTCAGGTCAGGTCTTCCAGGGTTCGGACGAGGTCGGTGGGGGCCGGCTGGGCGAGGATCTCCGCTTGGAGGCGGGTGGCGGCCGCGCGGACGGCGGGTTCGGTGAGGACGGTCGTCGCGGCGGCCTTGATGGCGTCGGCGGCGGTCTCGTCGGCGATCATGCCGATGCCCGCGCCGGTGGCGGCGAGGCGCTGGGCGTTGAAGATCTGGTCCGCGACCGGGGCGATGACCAGCTGCGGGACGCCGTGGCGGGCGGCGGTGAGCAGGGTGCCGGCGCCGCCGTGGTGGACGACCGCGTCGCAGCTCGGCAGCAGCAGGTCGTGCGGGAGGCCGGAGACCAGGCGGGCGCCGGCGGGCAGTTCGCCGACCAGGGCGTGGTCGCGTTCGGGGATGGTCGCCACGATCTCCACGTCGAGGCTCTCCAGGGCCTTGAGGATCTCCGGCACCAGGTAGCCGTCGGAGCCGACGAGCTGGGTGTTCACGGTGCTCCAGGTGACGCACACCCGGGGGCGGCGCGGGGGTTCGACCAGCCAGCCGGGCAGTTCGGCGTTGTCGTTGTACGGCGTGTAGCGCACCGGTATCCGGTCGGGGACCTGGATCTGCAGGGACGCCGGGCACGGGTCGATGTTGCGCAGGGCGTGGTCGGCCTGGGGTTCCACCCCGTACCGCTCGTAGAGGCGCACCAGGTCGGGCGGCCATTCGGCAGGGGGCGCCCCTAGGCCGGGGAAGCCGGCGTGCCGGGAGATGTCCGGGCCCCACAGGTGGCGGATGAGGCGGGCGCCGGACGCCGCGGCCGCGAGGGGGGCGGCGAGCACGATCGGGACGGTCACGATGACGTCCGGCCGCCAGGTGCGGGCGAACGGCACCAGGTCTTCGGCCATGTCCTCGGCGGCCCGCACGTGCGGCGCGAGCCGGGCGTGGCGGAGCCGGCGGACCGTCTCCGGGGGCAGCGCGGCGAGGTCGCCGGGGCGGGGCGCGCGGCCGATCTCGCGCTGGATGCCCTGGTGGGCCTCGGCGAGCCCGGCGGTGAAGTCGTAGCGCCCGCCGGCGCGGAGCACGGGCATGCCCGAGCGGACCACGGCGTCCACCGGGGGCCGGGCCGCGATCCGCACCTCGTGCCCGGCGGCGCGGCACGCCCACGCGAGCGGGACGAGGTGGAAGTAATGCGCGATGCCGGCCAGCGGAGTGAACAGGATCCGCACGGTCTCTCCCTTCCCCGGAATGAGGGTGGCCCGAGCACACCAGCGCGTTCTTAAGCACCGGCAAAGCACGGCCATGCGGGGACCGCCAAGTCATGCGTTAGGTGGGCTTAAGGCCGCGTCCGGAGGGTGAACAGCGACCAGCACACCGAAGAAGGGAACCGCCATGCGGCCGTCCGTGCGGAAGCCGGGGACCATCGCGCTCACGACGTTGACGGCGCTCGCCTGCGTGAGCGCCGGGTCCGCCGCGCACGCCGAGAGCAAGCGGTGGGACTGCGTGAACATCACCGGTCTCACGGAGGTCGTGACCATCGTGGACCGGACCGACGTCGCGCCTCCGGGGCCGAGCCTCGGGGACGTCTCGACGTTCCACGACGAGTTCTTCGACGCGTCCGGCGCGAAGGTCGGCACGGCCGACGGCACGGCGAAGCTGATCCCCGTGGTGCTGGACAACCTGCAGTGGGTCGACAGCACCGACGTCTACGGCGACGGGACGATCCGGGCCACCGGGATCACGTCCATCAGCCAGGCGCTCGAAGGCAAGGTGCTGACGCTCAGCGCGGTCGGCAAGAGCGGCCGTTACGCGGGCAAGTTCGGGACGCGGACGTTCCGGCTCGTCGAGCAGCGGGACGGCCAGAACGTCTACGAGACGAATTACCGGCTCTGCGGCTGAGACACGACGACATGGACGACGCGTACGCGATCGTAGGCATCGCCTGCCGGTTCCCCGGCGCCCCCGACCCGGCCGCTTTCTGGCGCCTGCTCCGCGACGGCCGCGACGCCGTCTCGCGGGCGCCCGCGGACCGCTGGGGCGGACGTCCGGTGGACGGTCCGGGCGGCCACGGCGCCTTCCTGGAGCACATCGACCGCTTCGACGCCGGCTTCTTCGGCGTCTCCCCCGTCGAGGCGACGACGATGGACCCGCAGCAGCGGCTCGTGATGGAGCTCGGCTGGGAGGCCCTGGAGGACGCCGGGATCGTTCCGGCGTCGCTGGCGGGCACCGCCACCGGGGTCTTCGTCGGCGCGACGTGGGGCGACTACGCCGCGCTGCTGTACCGGGACGGCGGCGCGGCGATGAACCGGCACTCCATGACCGGCATGAACCGGGGTGTCATCGCCAACCGGCTCTCGTACGCGTTCGGGCTGCGCGGGCCCAGCATGACGGTGGACACCGCGCAGTCGTCGTCCCTGGTCGCGGTGCATCTTGCGGTGCAGAGCCTGCGGCGCGGCGAGTCCTCGCTCGCCCTCGCCGGCGGCGTCAACCTGGCGGTGCTGCGGGAGAGCACGAGGAGTTCGGAGCTGTTCGGCGGGCTGTCCCCGGAGGGGCGGTGCCGCACCTTCGACGCCCGCGCCGACGGCTATGTGCGCGGCGAGGGCGCCGGGATCGTGGTGCTCAAGCCGCTGGCCCGCGCCCTCGCGGACGGCGACGCCATCTACTGCACGGTCCTCGGCAGCGCGGTCAACAACGACGGCGACGGGCCGGGGCTGACCGTGCCGAGCCGCGACGCCCAGGCCGAGGTGGTGCGCCGGGCCTGCGCGGACTCGGACGTCGACCCGGCCGGGGTCCAGTACGTGGAGCTGCACGGCACCGGAACCCGTGTCGGCGACCCGATCGAGGCGGCGGCGCTCGGGCGCGCGCTCGGCTCGGCCCGGACGCCGGGCGATCCGCTGCGCGTCGGCTCGGTGAAGACCAACATCGGGCATCTGGAGGCGGCGGCGGGCATCGCCGGCCTGATCAAGACGGCGCTCGCGCTGCGGCACCGGTTCCTGCCGCCCAGCCTGAACTTCGCCTCGCCGAACCCCGCGATCGACCTCGATGCCGCCAACTTGACCGTCCAGGTCGAGCCCGAGGACTGGCCGTCCGGGACGCCGGTCGCCGGGGTCAGTTCGTTCGGCATGGGCGGCACCAACTGCCACGTCCTGCTCGGCGCGACGAGTGCGGAGACGTCCGCCGTCGCGGACACCGGACCTGCGGCGGCGGTCCCGCCGGAGTGGACGCCGTGGGTGCTGTCGGCGGCGAGCCGGAGGTCGCTGCGGGCGCAGGCGGCGCGGCTGCGGGAGCACGCCGGCGGCGGGCCGGCGTCCGCGCTCGGCGATGTGGGATGGTCGCTGGCCACCACCAGGACGTCCTTCGCTCACCGCGCGGTGCTGGTCGGGCGGGGTCGCGATGACCTGCTGGACGGCCTGGACGCGCTCGCGCGCGGGCTCCCGGCCGGCGGCCTGACCGAGGGCACCGCCTCCGACCCCGGCAAGACCGTGTTCGTGTTCCCCGGCCAGGGCTCGCAGTGGGCCGGGATGGCCGTCGACTTGCTCGACTCTTCCGAGGTCTTCGCCGGGGAGCTGGAGCGCTGCGCCGAGGCGCTCACCCCGCACACCGACGGCTGGTCGCTCATCGACGTCCTGCGGCAGGCCCCCGGCGCGCCGCCGCTGGACCGGGTGGACGTCGTCCAGCCCGCGCTCTTCGCGGTCATGGTGGCGCTGGCGGGGCTGTGGCGGTCGCTCGGCGTGGCGCCGGACGCGGTGGTCGGCCATTCGCAGGGCGAGATCGCGGCGGCGTGCGTCGCGGGCGCGCTGTCGCTGGAGGACGCCGCGAAGGTGGTGGCGCTGCGCAGCCGGGCGCTCGCCACGCTGCCCCGCGGCGGCGGCATGGCGGCCGTCGCGCTGTCCCGGGCCGAGACCGAAGCCCGCCTCGCGGGCCTCGGTCCGGGGCTCGCGGTCGCGGCGGCCAACGGCCCGCGCTCGACGGTGGTGTCCGGCGACGCCGAGGCGGTCGCCGCGCTGGTCGCGGCGTGCGAGGCCGACGGCGTCCGCGCGCGGACGGTGCCCGTGGACTACGCGTCGCACTCCCCGTACGTCGAGCCCGTCCAGGACGACCTGCTGGCGGCGCTCGCGGGCATCACGCCCCGGGAGTCGGAGGTGGCCTTCTACTCCACGGTGACCGGTGGGCGGATCGACACCGCGCAGCTGGACGCCGCCTACTGGTACGCCAACCTCCGCCGGCCGGTGCTGTTCGACCGGGCGGTGCGGGCCCTCGCCGAGGACGGCCACCGGGCCTTCGTCGAGGCGAGCCCGCACCCCGTGCTCACCGCGGGCGTGCAGGAGACATGGGAGGACGCTTCAGCGGAGCCGGACGCGTCCCCCGTGGTCGTCGGTTCGCTGCGCCGCGACGACGGCGGGTGGGAGCAGATGCTGGAGGCGCTGGCCCGGCTCCACGTCCACGGCGTCCCGGTGGCGTGGGCCTCGGTCTTCGGCGGACGGGAGGTCCGCCGGGTCGCCCTGCCCACCTACGCCTTCGACCGCGAGCGGTACTGGCCGGACGAGACCACGCCCACGGCAGCGGCTCCGCTGGAGGCTCCCGCCCGTCCGGTGGTCGTGGAGGCGGCTCAGGAGACCGCCTCGGAGCACGATCTGCTTGACCTCGTCCGCGCGAACATCGCCGTCATCGCCGGGCATTCCGCGCCCGGCGCCGTGGACGCCGCCCGGACGTTCAAGGAACTCGGCTTCGACTCGGTGTCGTCGGTGGAGCTCCGCAACCGGCTCGGCGCCGCGACCGGGCTCCGGCTCCCCGCCGCGCTCCTCTTCGACCATCCCACCCCCGCCGCCGTGGCTCGGCACCTGCGCGCCGAACTGGCGGGCGAGCCGGTCGGCGACGCGGCCGCGGCCGTGCCGGCGGCGGACGACTCCGACCCGATCGTCGTCGTCGGGATGGGCTGCCGCTTCCCCGGCGGGGTCGGCTCCCCCGAGGAGCTCTGGCGGCTGGTGCTGGACGGCGGCGACGCGATCGGCGGCTTCCCGGCGGGACGGGGCTGGGACCTTCCCGGCCTGTACGACCCCGACCCGGACGCGCACGGCAGGTCCTACGTCCGGGAGGGCGGGTTCCTCCACGACGCCGACCGGTTCGACCCGGCCTTCTTCGGCATCAGCCCGCGCGAGGCCACCGCCATGGACCCGCAGCAGCGGCTGCTGCTGGAGACCTCGTGGGAGGCGCTGGAGCGGGCCGGGATCGATCCCGGCGCGCTGCGCGGCACGCCGGTCGGCGTCTACGTCGGCGCGATGTCGCAGGACTACGGGCCGCCCCTGCACCAGGCGCCGGCGGGCCTGGACGGCCATCTGCTCACGGGCGGGACGGCGAGCGTCGCGTCCGGCCGGATCGCCTACACCCTCGGGCTGGAGGGGCCGGCCGTCACGGTCGACACGGCCTGCTCGTCTTCCCTGGTGGCGTTGCACCTGGCGCGGCAGTCGCTCCGGCAGGGCGAGTGCTCGCTCGCGATCGCCGGGGGCGTCGCGGTCATGGCCGGGCCGGGGATGTTCGTGGAGTTCTCCCGGCAGCGCGGGCTGGCCCGCGACGGCCGGTGCAAGGCGTTCGCCGCCGCCGCCGACGGCACCGCGTGGGCGGAGGGCGCGGGGATGCTGGTCCTGGAGCGGCTCGGCGACGCCCGCCGCAACGGCCATCCCGTCCTCGCCGTACTGCGCGGTTCGGCCGTCAACCAGGACGGCGCCAGCAACGGGCTGACCGCGCCGAACGGACCGTCGCAGGTGCGGGTGATCCGCGCCGCGCTCGCCGACGCGGGCCTCGCGCCGGACACGGTGGACGCGGTCGAGGCGCACGGGACGGGCACCGCGCTGGGCGACCCGATCGAGGCGGAGGCGCTGCTCGCCGCCTACGGGCGGGGCAGGCCCGCGGACCGTCCGCTGCGGCTCGGTTCGCTCAAGTCCAACATCGGGCACGCGCAGGCCGCCGCGGGCGTGGGCGGGGTCATCAAGATGGTGATGGCGCTGCGGGAGGGCGTCCTGCCGAAGACCCTGCACGTGGACGAGCCCACCCCGCACGTGGACTGGTCGGCGGGCGCGGTGTCGCTGCTCACCGAGGCCGCGCCCTGGCCGGACGCCGACAGGCCGCGCCGCGCCGGGGTGTCGTCGTTCGGGATCAGCGGCACCAACGCCCACCTGATCGTCGAGCAGGCCCCCGAGGACGCGGCCGCGGGCGGTGCTCCGGAGGACGGGAGGCCGGGCGGCCCGGTGCCGCTGACGGTCTCGGCGCGTTCCGAGGGCGCACTGCGCGCGCAGGCCGAGCGGTTGCGCGCGTTCGTCGCCGACCCCGGCCGGGACCTCGACCTCGACGACCTCGGCCGGTCCCTGGCGTTCGGCCGCGCGTCGTTCGAGCACCGCGCCGTGGTCGTCGCCGGTGACCGGGACGCGGCGGCGGCCGGGCTGGCGGAGCTGGCGGCGGGCGACGCGGGCGCCGGGGCCCTCCGGGGCATCGCGGGCGCTCCCGGCCGGACGGTGTTCGTGTTCCCCGGGCAGGGGGCCCAGTGGGCGGGGATGGCCCGCGAGCTGCTGGCGTCCTCGCCGGTCTTCCGCGCCCGGATGGAGGACTGCGACCGCGCGCTGTCCCCGCACGTGGACTGGTCGCTGCTGGACGTGCTGCACGAGGCCGAGGGCGCGCCCGGCCTGGACCGGGTGGACGTCGTCCAGCCGGCCCTGTTCGCGATGATGGTCTCGATCGCCGCGCTGTGGCGGTCCTTCCGCGTCCGCCCGGACGCCGTCGTCGGGCACTCGCAGGGCGAGATCGCGGCGGCGTGCGTCGCGGGCGCGCTGTCGCTGGAGGACGCCGCGAAGGTGGCGGCGCTGCGCAGCCGGGTCCTCACGGCGCTGGCCGGGACGGGCGGCATGGCCTCGGTCGCGCTGCCCGCCGCCGAGGTCGCGGCGCGGCTGGAGGACCGGGCCGGGCAGCTGGAGATCGCCGCGGTGAACGGGCCGGCCGCCACGGTCGTCTCCGGCGCCCCGGACGCGGTCGCCGCGTTCGTCGCCGACTGCGAGGCCGGAGGGGTGCGCGCCCGCACGGTCCCGGTGGACTACGCCTCGCACTCCGCCCACGTGGAGGCCATCGAGGAGGCGCTGGCGGAGGCGCTCGCCGGGATCGAACCGCGCTCCACCGATGTCGCGTTCTACTCGACCGTCACCGGCGAGCCGGTCGACACCGCGACCTTGGACGCCGGGTACTGGTACACCAACCTGCGCCGGACGGTGCTGTTCGAGCCCACCGTGCGGGCGCTGCGGGACGCCGGTCACGGGGTGTTCGTCGAGGTCAGCCCGCATCCCGTACTGACCACCGGCATCGCGGACGCGCTCGGCGGCGGGCCCGCGGGCACCGTGGTCGCCGGTTCCTTGCGGCGCGACGACGGCGGCATGGAACGGATGCTGACGTCCCTGGCGGAGCTGCACGTCCGCGGCGTCGAGGTGGACTGGGCACCTGCCTTCAGCGCTCCCCGCGCCGGGAGTGTCAAGAGCGAGCTGCCGACCTACCCGTTCCAGCGCAACCGCTACTGGCTGGACGCGTCAGCGGGCGGCGGCTCGCTCGACGGTCTGGACCATCCGCTGCTGACGTCCGCCTTGGACCTCGCCGATGACGGACGGCTGGTGCTGACCGGCCGGGTCTCGACCTCGGCGCACCCGTGGCTGGCCGACCACGCCGTGGCGGGCACCGTGCTGCTGCCCGGGGCCGCGCTGATCGAGCTGGTGTCGTGCGCGGCGGAGCGGGCGGGGTGCGCGCAGATCGACGATCTGACCCTGGAGGCGCCGCTGGCGCTGCCGGACGGGGCCGAGGTCCGGATCCAGGTGACCGTGAGTCGGGAGGAGGCGGGGCGGCGGTCGGTCGCGGTCCACGCACGCGGCGGCGCGGACGACGACGAGCCGTGGACGCGGCACGCGACCGGCGTCCTCGCGGTCGAGGCCCCGGCCGGGGACGCGGGACCGGACCGGCTCGCCGCCTGGCCGCCGCCGGACGCGACCCCGGTCCCGGTGTCCGGCCTGTACGAGCGGCTGGCCGAGGACGGCTACGAGTACGGTCCCGCCTTCCAGGGGCTCCAGAGCGCTTGGAAGGTCGGCGACACCGTTTACGCCGAGGCAATCCTCGCCGAGGAGCAGACCGCCGACGCGGCCCGGTTCGGTGTCCATCCCGCGCTGCTCGACGCCGCGCTGCACGCGCTCGCGCTCGGCGGGCCGCTGGGGTCCGGCGGGCCGGGCCAGGTCGCGCTGCCGTTCTCCTGGTCGGGGGTCCTGCTGCACGGTTCCGGTTCCAGGGTGGCGGCGGTGCGCGTCCGCTGGTCTCCCTTGTCGGACGACACGGTCGAGGTGCTGCTCAGCGACACCTCCGGCAACCCGGTCGCGGCGGTGCGGGCCCTGACCACGCGCCAGGTGCGGCTGGACGAGATCGCCCCCGCCACGTCCGACGCGCTCTACGAGATCGCCTGGACGCCGGTCGAGACCTCCGAGAACGACACCGTCGCGGTGGCCCTGTTCGAGGACGTCATCCCGTCGGACGCGGCCGTCCCGGAGTTCGTCCTCTACACACCCCCGACCGCAGCACCCGAGACCGCCCCGCCCGACGCGGCGCGGTCGGCTGCTCACGCCGCCCTTGAGGCGGTGCAGCGCTGGCTGTCCGATGACCGCTTCGCCGAGTCGCGGCTGGTGGTGCACACCCGGCGGGCCGTGGCCGTGTCTCCGGACGAGACCCCCGATCCCGCCGCCGCCGTGGTGTGGGGGCTGGTCCGTTCCGCCGAGCGGGAGAACCCCGGCCGGTTCGTCCTGCTCGATGCCGAGGATGCCGAGAACACAGCGGCGGCGCTGGCGACCGGCGAGCCGGAGCTCGCCCTGCGCGGCAGCGGTGCGCGAGCACCACGGCTCGTCCGGACGGCGCCGGGCACGCAGCCGCTTCCCCGGTTCGGCGACGGAACCGTCCTGATCACCGGAGCGAGCGGCACCCTCGGCGGGCTGGTGGCACGCCGTCTGGCAGCCGAGCACGGCGTCCGTCACCTGCTGCTGCTCAGCAGGCGCGGCGCCGACGCGCCCGGCGCGCGGGAGCTGGAGGCCGAACTCGCCGCGCACGGCGCCGCCGCGACGTTCGCCGCCTGCGACGCGGCCGACCGCGACGCGCTCGCCGCCGTCCTCGGCGCGGTGCCCGACGACCGTCCGCTCGTCGCCGTCGTGCACGCGGCCGGGACGCTCGATGACGGCGTTGTCGGCGCGCTCACCCCGGACCGGCTCGACACGGTGCTGCGTCCGAAGGCGGACGCGGCCTGGCACCTGCACGAGCTGACCCGCGACCTGGATCTGGCTGACTTCGTCCTGTTCTCGTCTGTGGCCGGGACGGTCGGCACGCCGGGCCAGTCCGGCTACGCCGCCGCGAACCGGTTCCTGGACGCGCTCGCCGAGCAGCGCCGCGCCGAGGGCCTGCCGGCGCGGTCGCTTGCCTGGGGCCTGTGGGCGGAGGCGAGCGGCATGACCGGCCACCTCGACGCCGCCGACCTGGCGCGGATGGCGCGCGGCGGCGTCCTGCCGCTGCCCACCGACCAGGGGCTGGCGCTGCTGGACGCCGCGCTGACGACCGACACGGCCGTGCCGGTCCCGGCCCGGATCGACGCCAAGGCGTTCCGTGGCAGGGACGGCGCCGGGATCCCGGCCGTCCTGCGCGGCCTGGTCCGCACGCCCGCGCGCCGCACCGCGACGGGCGCGACCGGCCCGGCGGACTGGCCGGCGCGGCTGGCGGCGCTCTCCCCCGAAGAGCGGGAGCGCACGCTGCTGGATCTGGTCCGCACCCACACGGCGGCGGTGCTCGGCCACGCGCCCGGCGAGCGCGCCGACGGCGACCGCGCGTTCAAGGAGCTGGGCATCGACTCGCTGACGGCGGTCGAGTTGCGCAACCGGCTGACGGCGGCGACGGGGCTGCGGCTCCCGGCGACGCTGGTCTTCGACCACCCGACCCCCGCCGCGCTGGCCTCGCGCCTGCGAGCGGAACTGATCGGCGGCGCGGAGGACCGCGCACCCACCGCCGCGTCCGCGGCGGCCGACGAGCCGATCGCGATCGTCGGCATGGCGTGCCGCTTCCCCGGAGGCGTCCGTTCGGCCCGGGACCTGTGGCGGCTCGTCGCGGCGGACCGGGACGCCATCGGCGCCTTCCCCGAGCACCGCGGCTGGAACGTCGAGGAGCTCTACGACCCGGATCCGGACCGGCCGGGCACCAGCACCACCCGGCACGGCGGGTTCCTCGACGGCGCCGAGCTGTTCGACGCCGACTTCTTCGGGATGAGCCCGCGCGAGGCCCTGGCCACGGACCCGCAGCAGCGGCTCCTGCTGGAGACCACCTGGGAGGCGTTCGAGCACGCCGGGATCGACCCGGACACGGCGCACGGCAGCCGCACCGGGGTCTTCGCCGGGGTGATGTACGGCGACTACGGCGCGCGGCTCCGGACGGCCCCCGAGGAGCTGGAGGGATACCTGCGCAACGGGAGCCACGGCAGCGTGGCGTCCGGCCGGGTCGCCTACACGTTCGGCTTCGAGGGCCCTGCGGTCACGGTAGACACGGCCTGCTCGTCCTCCCTGGTCGCCCTGCATCTCGCCGCGCAGGCGCTGCGGAACGGCGAGTGCGACATGGCCCTCGCCGGCGGCGTCACCGTCATGGCGACGCCGATGACGTTCATCGAGTTCAGCCGGCAGCGCGGCCTCGCGCCCGACGGCCGGTGCAAGCCGTTCGCGGACGCCGCCGACGGCACGGGCTTCTCCGAGGGGATCGGCATGCTGCTGGTGGAGCGCCTGTCGGACGCGCGGCGCAACGGGCACCGCGTCCTCGCCGTGGTGCGCGGCAGCGCGGTCAACCAGGACGGCGCCAGCAACGGGCTGACCGCGCCGAACGGTCCGTCGCAGCAGCGGGTGATCCGCGCCGCGCTCGCCGCCGCCGGGGTGGCCCCGCACGAGGTCGACGCCGTGGAGGCGCACGGGACCGGGACCACGCTCGGCGACCCGATCGAGGCCCAGGCCCTCCTCGCCGCCTACGGGCAGGACCGGCCGGACGACCGTCCGCTGTGGCTCGGGTCGGTCAAGTCGAACATCGGGCACGCGCAGGCCGCCGCGGGCGTCGCCGGGGTGATCAAGATGGTCATGGCGATGCGGGCGGGCGTGCTGCCCCGGACGCTGCACGTGGACCGGCCGACCTCGCACGTGGACTGGGCGGCGGGCGCGGTCCGGCTGCTCACCGAGCCGGTCCCGTGGCCGGAGGCGGACCGTCCCCTCCGGGCGGGCGTCTCGTCGTTCGGAGTCAGCGGCACCAACGCCCACGTCGTGCTGGAGTCCCCACCGCCGCCCGCGCCGGCGGACGCCGAGGCTACTCGCGACGACGCCCCCGCCGTCCTGGCGGACGCCGTCACGCCCTGGCTGCTCTCCGGCAAGAGCCCGGACGCGTTGCGCGACCAGGCCGCCCGCCTCCTGGACTTCATCACCACGGAGACCGACCCGGCGGCGGCCGACCCCGTGGCGGTCGGGCGGGCCCTCGCCGCGCGCACCCACCACGACCACCGGGCCGTGATCGTCGGCAGCACGCCCGACGTCCTGCGCGACGCGCTGGACTCGCTCATCCGGGACGACCCCGCCACCGCGCTCGTCCGGGGCACGGCCGCCGCAGGCGCGTCCGGCGGGACCGTGTTCGTCTTCCCCGGCCAGGGCTCGCAATGGGAGGGCATGGCGGTCGAGCTGCTGGACGCCTCGCCGCTGTTCCGCCGGCACATGCGCGCCTGCGCCGAAGCGCTGGCCCCGCACGTCGACTGGTCGCTGGAGGACGTTCTGCGCGGCGCTCCGGATGCACCCCCGCTGGAGCGGGTCGATGTCGTGCAGCCCGCGCTGTTCGCCGTGATGGTCTCGCTCGCCCGGGTGTGGGAGGCGTGCGGCATCCGCCCGGACGCGGTGCTCGGCCACTCCCAGGGCGAGATCGCCGCCGCCCACGTCGCCGGGGCGCTCAGCCTGGAGGACGCCGCCGCCGTGGTGGCGATCCGCAGCCGGGCGATCACCGCGCTCGCCGGGACGGGCGCGATGGCGGCGGTGCCGCTGCCCGCCGCGCGGGTCCGCGACATGCTCGCGGGCGCGTACGAGGAGGTGCGGGTCGCGGCGGTCAACGGCCCGTCCGCCACCGTCGTCGCGGGCGACCCGGACGCGGTCGCGCGGCTGGTCGCGGACTGCCGGAGCGCGGGCGTCCGGGCCCGGACGATCCCGGTGGACTACGCGTCCCACTGCCACCACGTGGAGGCGGTCGAGGAGCGGCTGCTCGCCGAACTCGCGCACGTCCGGCCGCAGGCTCCGGCGGTCCCGTTCTACTCCTCCGTCACCGCCGCCCGGATCGACACCGCCGAACTCGACGCCGCCTACTGGTACCGGAACCTGCGGCGGCCGGTGCGGTTCGAGGAGGCCGTCCGGCTGCTGCTGGCGGACGGCCACGGCCTGTTCGTCGAGGCGAGCCCGCATCCGGTGCTGACCGGGCCGGTCGAGGAGACCGCCGAGGACGCGGGCTCCGGCGCCGCCGCGCTCGGCACGCTGCGGCGCGACGACGGCGGGGCGTCCCGCCTGCTCACCTCGCTCGCCCAGGCCCACGCGCACGGCCTGCCGGTGCGCTGGGACCGGCTCTTCGCCGGGCGGGACGGCGAGCCGGTGCCGGAGCTGCCCACCTACGCCTTCCAGCACCGGCCCTACTGGCTGGACGCGCCGCCCGAGACGGACGCGGCGGCGGGCGTCTCCGCGGCCGGGCTCGACCCGCAGGACCATCCGCTGCTGGCCGCCGCGACCGAGCTTCCGGACGGCGGACGGCTGTTCACCGGACGGCTCTCGCAGGACGACCACCCGTGGCTGGCCGACCACCGGGTGCTGGACGTGGTGCTGCTGCCGGGGGCGGCGCTCGCCGACCTGGCCTTGCACGTCGCGGCGCGCACCGGATGCGGGCGCGTGGACGACCTGACACTGCACACGCCGCTGGTCGTCCCGGAGGGCGGCGGCGTTCAGGTGCAGATGCTCGCTGGGCCACCGTCCGGTGCGGACGGCCGGCGGGCGCTGACCGTCCGGTCCCGGCCGTCCGGTGCCGAGGACGCCGAGTGGGAACAGCACGCCACCGGCACCCTGGCCCCGCTCTCGGCTGTGAAGGGGCCGCAGAACACCGAGGCGTGGCCGCCGCCTGATGCCGAGCCGGTAGCCGTGGACGACCTCTACGACACGCTGCTCGACCAGGGCCTCGGCTACGGTCCCGCCTTCCAAGGTCTGCGCGCCGCCTGGCGCCGCGCCGACGACGTCTACGCCGAGGTTGAACTAGGCGCAGACCTCGACACAGGCGGCCATCTCCTTCACCCCGCACTGCTGGACGCCGCCCTGCACACGGTGTTCCTGCGCCCGGCCGCGAGCCAGGGCGCCGATGGCGTGCCGCTGCCATTCGCCTGGACGGGCGTGACGTGCCATTCGGCCGCGCCCACCGCGCTCCGCGTGCGCCTCACTCAGACGGGCGACGAGTCGGTCTCGCTGGAGGCAGCCGACGCGGACGGCCGTCCGGTCGCCACGGTCGAGTCCCTCGTGATCCGGCCCATCAGTCCCGAGCGGCTGCGTCCGACCGGGGACGCCGGCGGCGTGCTCCACCGGGTCGACTGGGTCGCCGCCCCGATTCTGGGCGGCGCCGCACCGGGCCGGGCGTGGGCGGTGGTCGGCGGCGACGCGGCCCGCGCGGCCCTGCGGCTCGGCGGCCTCGCGGGACGGACGCACTCCGGCCTCGACGAGCTGCGCGCCGCCGTGGACGCGGGCGCCCCGGTCCCCTCGGCCGTCCTCGTCCCGATCAGCGGCGGCGAGGTGCACGCGACCGTGCGGGACGCGCTCGCGCTGCTGCAGGGCTGGCTCGGCGACGACCGCTTCACCGGCTCCCGGCTGGTTCTGGTGACCCGGGACGCGGTCGCGACCACCGGCGAGCCGGATCTGTCCGCCGCCGCGGTGTGGGGTCTGGCCAGGTCCGTCCAGAGCGAGCACCCGGGCCGGGTCACCGTCGTCGATCTCGACGGGACGGACGCGTCCGCTGTGGCGCTGCCCGCCGCGCTGGCCGGAGACGAACCGCAACTGGCGCTGCGGGACGGTGCCGTCCGGGTGCCGCGCCTGGTCCGGGCCGCGCCGCCGGACGGAGGCGGCGCGGCCCCCTCCTTCGACTCGGTGCTCATCACCGGCGGCACCGGGACGCTGGGCGGCGCCCTCGCCCGCCACTTGGTGGAGCGCCACGGCACCCGGCGGCTGGTGCTGGCCGGCCGGCGTGGCCCGACCGCACCGGGCGCCGCCGAGCTGTGCGACGAGCTGGCCGCGGCGGGCGCCGAGGTCACGGTCGCGGCCTGCGACGCCGCCGACCGGGACGCGCTCGCCACGCTGCTCGCCGGGCTGCCGGACTTGACGGCGGTGGTGCACGCCGCCGGGGTCCGCGACGACGGCACCGCCATGTCGCTCAGCCCCGGTCAGGTGGACGGCGTGCTGCGGGCGAAGGCCGACGCCGCCTGGAACCTGCACGAGCTCACCCGTGACCGCGACCTATCGGCCTTCGTCCTGTACTCCTCGTCCGCCGGGGTGCTCGGCACGGCGGGGCAGGGCGGCTACGCCGCCGCCAACGCCTACCTCGACGCGCTGGCCGCGCACCGCCGGGCGCTCGGCCTCCCCGCCCTCTCGCTCGCCTGGGGGCTGTGGGAGCAGGACACCGGCATGACCCGCGACCTGAGCGGCGCCGACCGGGCACGCCTCGCCCGGACCGGCCTCGCCCCGCTGGACACCGCCGCCGGGCTCGCCGCCTTCGACGCCGCGCTCGCGCTGGACGAGGCCGTGGCCGTGCCGCTGCGGCTGGACCGCGCGCGGCTGCGCGAGCAGGCCGCCGCCGGTCTGCTGCCGCCGCT
The DNA here is from genome assembly GCF_040677125.1 of Actinomadura sp. NPDC049382. Taxonomy (NCBI): domain Bacteria; kingdom Bacillati; phylum Actinomycetota; class Actinomycetes; order Streptosporangiales; family Thermomonosporaceae; genus Actinomadura; species Actinomadura sp. NPDC049382. The sequence continues at coordinate 24,618 of NZ_JBFARO010000019.1, read as the reverse complement.
GCTGAGCGGACTCGTCCGCGTACCGGCGGGACGCGCGGCGGCGACCGGCGACGGCGGCCTGACACGGCGGCTGGCCGGGCTGGACGCGGCGGAGCGCCGCGCCGAGCTGCTCGCGCTGGTGCGCGGCGAGGCCGCCGTGGTCCTGGGGCACGGCTCCCCGGACCGCGTCGACCCCGAGCGCGGCTTCCTGGACATGGGCTTCGACTCGCTGACCGCGGTGGAGCTCCGCAACCGCCTGGCCGCCGCGACCGGCCTGCGGCTGCCCGCCACGATGGGCTTCGACTACCCCGACCCGGCGGCGCTGGCCGGCTACCTCGGCGAACGGCTCGCACCGCGCGAGGCCGCCGGCGCCCAGCCCGTCCTGGACGAGATCAGCCGGCTGGAGCCGCTGCTGCCCGCCGTCACCCGCGAGGCCCGCGCCGAACTCGCCGCCCGCCTCGAGGACTTCCTGCTGAAGCTGACCGGCGCCGACCCGGCCGCCGCGGTCGGCGCCCGGATCGAGTCCGCCACCGACGACGAGGTCTTCGACTTCATCGACAAGGAGCTCGGAATCACCTGATGTCCGCCAGTGCGAAGGGTCAGCCGCCGATGTCCATTTCCGAGTCGTCCACGCCTCCGGCCTCCGCCGAGGAACGCCTCCGCGACTACCTGAAGCGGGTGACGACCGAGCTGCACCGGACCCGGCGGCGGCTCGCGGAGGCCGCCGCCGGACCGGAGCCGGTCGCGGTCGTGGCGATGAGCTGCCGCTACCCCGGCGGCGTGGACTCCCCGGAGGGGCTGTGGCGGCTGGTCGCCGAGGGGCGGGACTCGATCCGCCCCTTCCCCGCCGACCGCGGCTGGGACGCCGACCTGTACGACCCCGACCCCGCCGCCGCGGGCCGCTGCTACGTCCGCGAGGGCGGCTTCCTGGAGGACGCCGACCACTTCGACGCGGCATTCTTCGGCATCAGCCCGCGCGAGGCCCTCGCGATCGACCCGCAGCAGCGGTTGCTGCTGGAGACCGCCTGGGAGGCGTTCGAGCGGGCCGGGATCGACCCGGGGACGCTGCGCGGTTCCCGGACGGGCGTCTTCGCGGGCGTCATGTACGGGGACTACGGCGGCCGGCTCTGGCACCGTCCCCCGGAGGAGTTCGAGGCGTACCTCGGCACGGGCAGCGCCTACAGCGTCGCGTCCGGGCGGGTCGCGTACACGTTCGGGCTGGAGGGCCCGGCGGTCACGGTCGACACGGCGTGCTCATCGTCGCTCGTGGCCGTCCACCTGGCCGCGCAGGCACTGCGGAACGGCGAGTGCGACATGGCCCTCGCGGGCGGCGTCACCGTCATGGCGACCCCGGCCAGCTTCCTGGAGTTCAGCCGTCAGCGCGGCCTCGCCGCCGACGCCCGCGTGAAAGCCTTCGCGGCGGCGGCGGACGGCACGATCCTCGGCGAAGGCGCCGGCCTGCTGCTGCTGGAGAAGCTGTCGGACGCGCAGGCGAACGGGCACCGGATCCTCGCGGTGATCCGCGGCAGCGCGGTCAACCAGGACGGCGCGAGCAGCCAACTCTCCGCACCGAACGGACCGTCGCAGCAACGCGTCATCCGAGCTGCCCTGGCCGACGCCGGACTCACCACCGAGGAGATCGACGCGGTCGAAGCACACGGGACTGGCACCAAATTGGGCGACCCGATCGAGGCCCAAGCGCTGCTGGCCACCTACGGGCAGGGACGGGACGGCGCCGCGCCGCTGTGGCTGGGGTCGGTCAAGTCGAACATCGGGCATGCGCAGGCGGCGGCCGGGGTCGCCGGGATCATCAAGATGGTCATGGGCATGCGGGAAGGCGTCCTGCCCAAGACGCTGCACGTGGACGAGCCGTCCCCGCACGTCGATTGGGAATCGGGCGCGGTCTCCCTTCTGACGGAGAACACCCCTTGGCCGGAAACCGACCACCCGCGCCGCGCCGGAGTGTCGTCCTTCGGGATCAGCGGGACGAACGCCCACATCATCCTGGAGGCCGCCGACGGGGAGGCCGAGGAGCCGGTGGACGCACCTGAGCCGGTGATCGTGCCTTGGGTGCTGTCGGGCAAGACCGAACAGGCCGTGCGGGATCAGGCTGCCCGCCTCGCCGAACACATCCACGAACACCCTGAACTGAACATCGGCGATATCGCCTATTCACTGGCGAAAACTCGGGTGCATTTCGATAATCGTGCGGCCGTTGTCGGGCCCTCCCGTGAGGAGATGCTGGCAGGGCTTGCCAAAATCACCGTGCAGCAGGCTCGCAGCGGAAAACTCGCGGTTCTGTTCACCGGACAGGGGAGCCAACGCCCGGGCATGGGACGCGAACTCTACGAGAGCTTCCCCGTCTTCGCGGACGCTGTCGATGAGGCCATGCAGTACCTTCCCGATGGCCTGAAAGAGCTGATGTTCAGCGACAGTCCCGATCTACACCAGACCGGGAACGCCCAACCCGCCCTGTTCGCGTTCGAGACCGCGCTCTACCGGCTCTACGAGCACTGGGGCCTACGGCCCGACCACCTCGCCGGACACTCCATCGGCGAAATCACCGCCGCCCACATCGCCGGCACCCTCACCCTCCCCGACGCCGCCCACCTGGTGACTGTGCGCGGCCACCTCATGCAGCAACTCCCCGCCACCGGCGCCATGATCGCCATCCAAGCCACCGCCCAAGAGCTCCAGCCGCACCTGACCGACCAGCTCAGCATCGCCGCCATCAACACGCCTCACTCCCTGGTCATCTCCGGCGCCCACGACCAAGCCCACACCGTCGCCGCACACTTCACCGACCAAGGCCGCAAAACCAAAACCCTCAACGTCAGCCACGCCTTCCACTCACCCCTCATGGAACCGGTATTGAAGGAATTCCGGGAGGCTGCCGAGCAGATCACTTATCACGCACCGCAGATTCCGATCACCACGACCAACCCCGGCGACATCACCACACCTGATTACTGGACCAACCACATCCGCAACACCGTCGACTACCACCACGCCGTCACGACCCTCCACCAGCAACACCAGATCGCCCACTACCTCGAAATCGGACCCGACAACACCCTCACCAAACTCACCCAGAACAGCGGCCTCACCGATCCAGAGCCCAGCATCACCGCCGCACAAAAGCCCAAGACCAACGAAGTACACGCAGCCGTCGATGCGCTAGCCGAACTCCACACCCACGGGGTCACCCCCAACTGGGACAACGTCGTCACCGGTAAACCCACCGACCTGCCCACCTACGCCTTCCAACGCCACCCCTACTGGCTCCATGCCTCCACCACTCTCAGCGACGCGCGCGGCCTCGGGCTCGACACGATCGACCACCCGTTCCTCCACGCGCACGCCGACCTCCCGGACGGCGGGCACCTCTTCACCGGACGCATCAGCACCCACGACCACCCGTGGCTCCACGACCACACCGTCCACAACCACACGCTGCTCCCCGGCACCGCTCTCCTCGACCTCGTCCTGCACACCGCAGAGACCGCCGACACTCCGCACATCCACGACCTCACGCTCCAGACCCCGCTCGTGCTCCATCAAGACCACGACACCCACCTCCAGATCACCGTCGGAGCAGAGGGTGAGGACGGTCGGCGGTCGTGTTCCGTCCGTTCGCGGTCCGGGCCTGATGCGGCGTGGGTGGAGCACGCGACTGGTGTGCTCACACAGGACGCGCCAGAGGTTGACGTACCCGACGCCACGACGGTCTGGCCGCTGCCTGGTGCCGTGCGGGTCGAGACGGACCCCTATGAAGTCCTGGCCGAGCTGGGCCTCGACTACGGTCCCGCGTTCCAAGGGCTGCGCGCGGTCTGGCGGGACGGGACGACGCTGCACGCCGAGGTGGAGCTGCCCGGCGAGGTCGGTGGCTTCGGCATCCATCCGGCGCTGCTGGACGCCGCGCTGCATCCGCTCGGTCTGGCGCCGGGCACAGAGCCCGGTGCGGTCGTGCTGCCGTTCGCGTGGTCAGGGGTCGCCCTACACGCGGTCGGCGCCGCTCATGTGCGGGTGACACTGTCGCCGGTCGGTCCCGACGCGTGGTCACTCACCCTCGCCGACACCACGGGCATGCCGGTGGCCACGGTCGAGTCGCTGACCGTTCGTCCCGTGACGCCCGGCCGGCTGGCCGCGGTGCTCCAGGTCGACGACCCCCTGTACCGCCTGGACTGGGTGCCGGTCGCGGTGCCGCCGGAGCCGTCCACGGGCCCGTACGAGATCGTCCGACCCGACGGCGTCCACGACGCGCTCACGCTCGTCCAGGACTGGCTGGCCGCTGAGCCGCCCGCCGACGAGCGGCTCGTGGTCGTCACCGGGCACGCCGTCGCGGCGCGCGAGGGCGAGCGGATCACCGATCCCGGCGCCGCCGGTGTGTGGGGTCTGGTCCGCGCGGTCCAGCGGGAGGAGCCCGGCCGGATCGTCCTGGCCGACATCGACATCGACGGCGACCTCGATGCGGTGCCGGTGGCCCTGCTGCTCGCGACCGGTGAGGAGCAGCTAGCGCTGCGGGACGGCGCGTTCCTGGCGCCGCGGCTCAGCTCCGGTGCCGACGACGCGGAGCTGGTGCCACCGGCGGACACGCCCGCCTGGCGGGTGGACGCCGGCGAGCCGGGCGCGCTCACCGGACTGGCGCTGGTCCCCGCGCCCGAGGCCGTCCGTCCGCTGGGGCCGGGTGAGGTGCGGATCGCGGTCCGCGCCGCCGGGCTGAACTTCCGGGACGTCCTGATGGCGCTCGGCATGTATCCGGGCGCGGTGTCGATCGGCGGCGAGGCCGCGGGCGTGGTGACCGAGGTGGGCGCGGACGTCACCGGGATCGGCGTCGGCGACCGGGTGATGGGCCTGTTCCCGGGCGCGATGGGACCGGTCGCGGTCGCCGACCGGCGGTGCGTGACCCGGATGCCGTCCGGCTGGACCTTCGCCGAGGCCGCCACCGTGCCGGTGGTGTTCCTCACCGCCTACTACGGGCTGAAGGAGCTGGCGGGTCTGCGGCGCGGGCAGCGGCTGCTGGTGCACGCCGCGGCGGGCGGGGTCGGCATGGCCGCCGTCCAGCTCGCCCGGCACTGGGGCGCCGAGGTCTTCGGCACGGCGAGCACCGGGAAGCACGCGGTGCTGCGGGCGACCCTCGGCTTCGACGGCGACCACCTCGCGGACTCGCGCACGCTCGGCTTCGAGGCCGACGTGAAGGCCGCCACGCGCGGCGAGGGCGTGGACGTGGTGCTGAACTCGCTCGCCGGGGACTTCGTGGACGCGTCGCTGCGGCTGCTGCCGCGCGGCGGCGGTTTCCTGGAGATGGGCAAGACCGACCTCCGTTCCGCCGAGGAGGTGGCGGCCGGACATCCGGACGTCGACTACCGGCCGTTCGACCTCGCCGACGCCGACCCCGACCTGGTGCAGAGCATGCTCACCGACCTGGTCGGGCTGTTCGAGCGCGGGGTGCTGGCGCCGCCGCCGGTCACCGCCTGGGACGTGCGCCGGGCGCCGGAGGCGTTCCGGTTCGTCAGCCAGGCCCGGCACATCGGCAAGGTGGTGCTGACCGTCCCCGCGCCGTTCGACCCCGAGGGCACGGTGCTCGTCACGGGCGGCACCGGGGCGCTGGGCGGGCTCGTGGCCCGGCATCTGGCGGCCGTGCACGGCGTCCGGCACCTGCTGCTGGTCAGCCGCAGCGGCCCGGACGCCGGGTGCACCACCGAGCTGACCTCGGCGCTAGGCGAGCTGGGCGCGACGGTGACGGTCGCCGCCTGCGACGTCTCCGACCGGGACGCGCTCGCGGCGGCGCTGGACGCGATCCCGGCCGAGCATCCGCTGACCGGCGTCGTGCACACGGCGGGCGTCCTGGACGACGGGCCCTTCGCGTCCCTCACCCCGGACCGGCTCGACCGGGTCATGGCCGCCAAGGCCACGGCCGCCCGGCACCTGGACGAGCTCACCGCCGGGGCCGACCTGGCCGCGTTCGTCCTGTTCTCCTCGCTGGCCGGGACGCTCGGCAACGCGGGCCAGGCCGCCTATGCCGCGGCCAACGCCGCCCTGGACGCCGTCGCGCACGAGCGCCGCGTGCGCGGCCTGCCCGCCGTCTCGCTGGCCTGGGGCCTGTGGGAGCAGCCGGGCGGGATGGCCGGCGACCTGTCCGCCGCCGACCGGGACCGCATGGCCCGCACGGGCATCCTGCCGATGTCGCCGGACGACGGGCTCGCGCTGTTCGACCGGGCCGTCCCGTCCGCGCGGGCGACCGTGGTCCCGGCCCGGCTCGGGCCCGCGCTGACGGGCGGCACGGTCCGCAGCCGCCCGTCGCGCGCCGCCGCCACCGGCAGCCCGGCCGTCCGGGACGGGCGGACGGCGGACGCGCGCTGGGCGGCGCTTCCCCCGGCACGCCGCACGGAGGCACTGCTCCAGTTGGTGCGGGACGAGGCCGCCGCAGTCCTCGGACACGCGGACGGTGACGCCGTCGATCCCGACACGGCGTTCAAGGACACGGGCTTCGACTCGCTGACCGCCGTGGAGCTGCGCAACCGGCTGGGGGCCGCCGTCGGCCGCCGCCTGCCCGCAGCGCTGATCTTCGACCACCCGACGCCGGTCGAACTCGCCGAGCACCTGGCGGATGCGCTGGCTCCCGCCGAGGAGGCCGCCGCCCCCGCCGCGCTCGCCGAACTGGAGCGGCTGGAGGCCGGGGTGCTCGCCGCCCCGCCCGACGCCGAACTGCGCGACCGGCTCACCGGCCGCCTCAAGGACTTCCTGTTCCGGCTCAACGAGCTCGCCGGAGCCGCCGCTGAGGACCCCGCCGAGTCCGCCGAGGGGCCGCCGTCCGATCCGGCGGCGGCGCTCGACGCGGCCAGCGACGAGGAGATCTTCAGCTTCATCGACAACGAACTGTGACGAAGGGGGCGGGCTCGATGGCGACTGCCAACGAAGAGAAGCTGCGCGACTACCTGAAGCGGGTGACCGCCGACCTCGCACAGGCGCGCCGGCGGCTCAAGGAACTGGAGCAGGACCGGCGGCCCGAGCCGGTCGCGATCGTCGGGATGGCCTGCCGCTTCCCCGGCGGCGCGGACTCCCCCGAGGCGCTGTGGCGGCTCGTCGCCGAGGAGCGCGACGCGGTCACCGCGTTCCCGCGCAACCGCGGCTGGGCGGTGGACGACCTCTACGACCCCGACCCGGACGCGCCGGGGAAGACCTACGTCCGGCACGGCGGCTTCCTCCACGACGCCGACCGCTTCGACGCGGGGTTCTTCGGCATCAGCCCGCGCGAGGCCCTGGCGATGGACCCGCAGCAGCGGCTGCTGCTGGAGACGTCCTGGGAGGCGCTCGAACGCGGCGGCATCGACCCGTCGGCGCTGCGCGGCAGCGGCACCGGCGTGTTCACGGGCGTCGCCGCGCAGGAGTACGCGTCCCTGCGGTACCCGGCGCCGGAGGAGGCGGAGGGGTACGTCCTGACCGGCATCGCGGCGAGCGTCGCGTCGGGGCGGGTCGCCTACACGTTCGGCTTCGAGGGCCCGGCCGTCACGGTGGACACCGCCTGCTCGTCCTCGCTGGTCGCCCTGCACCTGGCTTGCCAGTCGCTCCGCCATGGTGAGTGCGACATGGCGCTGGCGGGCGGCGCCACGGTGATGCCGAGCCCCGGGATCTTCCTGGAGTTCAGCCGTCAGCGCGGCCTCTCACCGGACGGCCGCTGCAAGTCCTTCGCCGCCGGCGCCGACGGAACGGCCTGGGCCGAAGGCGCGGGCATGTTCGTGCTGGAGCGACTGTCGGACGCGGTCCGGAACGGGCACCGCGTGTTGGCGGTGGTGCGCGGCAGCGCGATCAACCAGGACGGCGCCAGCAACGGGCTCACCGCCCCCAACGGCCCCGCCCAGGAACAGGTCATCCGCCAAGCCCTCGCCAACGCCGAACTACCCCCGGAAGGGGTGGACGCGGTCGAGGCGCACGGCACGGGCACCCGGCTCGGCGACCCGATCGAGGCCCAAGCCCTGCTGGCCACCTACGGGCAGGGCCGGGACGGCGCTGCACCTTTGTGGCTCGGGTCGATCAAGTCGAACATCGGGCACGCGCAAGCGGCGGCCGGGGTCGCCGGGATCATCAAGATGGTCATGGCCATGCAGGAGGGCGTCCTGCCCAAGACCCTGCACGCGGACGAACCGTCACCGCAGGTCGACTGGTCGGCCGGAGCCGTGGAACTGCTGTCGGAGACCACGCCTTGGCCCGACACCGGACGCCCCCGCCGCGCCGGAGTGTCGTCCTTCGGGATCAGCGGCACCAACGCCCACATCATCCTGGAGGCCGCCGACGGGGAGGCCGAGGAGCCGGTGGACGCACCTGAGCCGGTGATCGTGCCCTGGGTGCTGTCGGGCAAGACCGAGCAGGCCGTGCACGACCAGGCCATCCGCCTCACCGAACACCTGAACCGGCACCCCGAAGCGAATATCGGTGATGTCGCCTATTCACTGGCGACGACCCGGGCACATTTCGATCATCGTGCTGCCGTCATCGGACGCACGCGTGAGGAAATGCTCGCGGGGCTTTCCGAGATTACCGTGCAGCAGGCCCGCAGCGGGAAAATCGCGGTGCTGTTCACGGGCCAGGGGAGCCAACGTCCCGGCATGGGACGCGAACTCTACGAGAGCTTCCCCGTCTTCACGGACGCTCTCGATGAGGCCATGCAGTACCTGCCCGATGGCCTGAAAGAGCTGATGTTCAGCGACAGCCCCGACCTGCACCAGACCGGGAACGCCCAACCCGCTCTCTTCGCGTTCGAGACCGCCCTGTACCGGCTCTACGAGCACTGGGGCCTGCGGCCCGACCACCTCGCCGGACACTCCATCGGCGAAATCACCGCCGCCCACATCGCCGGCACCCTCACCCTCCCCGACGCCGCCCACCTAGTCACCGTACGCGGCCACCTCATGCAGCAACTCCCCGCCACCGGCGCCATGATCGCCATCCAAGCCACCGCCCAAGAACTCCAGCCACACCTCACCGACCAGCTCAGCATCGCCGCCATCAACACCCCACACTCCCTGGTCATCTCCGGCGACCACGACCAAGCCCACACCGTCGCCGCACACTTCACCGACCAAGGCCGCAAAACCAAAACCCTCAACGTCAGCCACGCCTTCCACTCACCCCTCATGGAACCGATCCTGGAACAATTCCGGGAGGCCGCTGAGCAAATCACTTATCACGCACCGCAGATTCCGATCACCACCACTAATCCCGGAGACATCACCACACCCGACTACTGGACCAACCACATCCGCAACACCGTCGACTACCACCACGCCGTCTCAACCCTCCACCAGCAACACCACATCGTCCATTACCTAGAGATCGGGCCCGACAACACCCTCACCACACTCACCCAGAACACCGGCCTCATCGACCCCGAACCCACCACCACCGCCGCGCAAAAGCCCAAGAGCGACGAAGTCCACGCAGCCCTGACAGCGCTAGCCGAACTCCACACCCACGGCCACTCACCCAACTGGGACACCGTCCTCAACGGCACACCCACCGACCTGCCCACCTACCCCTTCCAGCACCAGCCCTACTGGCTCAACTCCACGGTCGCGGTCAGTCCGGGTGAGCTGGGGCAGAGCGACGTCGACCATCCGCTCCTCGACGCCGCGATCGAGTTGGCCGATGAGGAAGGGCACGTCTTCACCGGACGGCTGTCCACGGCCACGCACCCGTGGCTTTCCGAGCACCTCATCAACGGTGTGGCCGTCGTCCCCGGCGCCGCGTACGTCGATCTCCTGCTGCGCGCCGCGGAGGAGACCGGCGGCGGGCACATCGAGGAGCTGACCCACCACGCCTTCCTCGCGGTTCCCGAGCGGGGTGCGCTGCATCTGCGGCTGGCCGTGTCGGTCGCGGACGCGTCGGGGCGCCGTTCCGTGACGCTGCACTCCCGGCCGGCCGACGCACTGCCCGACACCGAATGGACCCGGCACGCCACCGGGACGCTGGGCTCCGGCGAGCCCGCGCCGGTCGCGTCCGTGCCGTGGCCGCCGTCCGCCGAGGCGACGCCGCTGGACGTCGAGGAGATGCAGCACGGGCTGGCCGCGATGGGGTTCGGCTACGGACCGCTGTTCCTCGGCTTGAAGTCGGCCTGGCTGGACGGCGACACGATCTACAGCGAGCTGGAGCTGCCCGAAGGCACCGGCGCAGGATCGTTCGGTGTGCATCCCGGGCTTTTGGACGCCGCTCTCCAGTCCTTCATCGCGGAGAAGTTCCGGCAGGACCCGAACGTGCGGCTCGGGGTGCCGTTCTCCTGGAGCGGAGTGACGCTGCACGCGCGCGGTGGCAGCCGATTGCGCGCCCGTGTCCGCGTCGTGGACGCCGACACCATGTCGCTGGAGATCGTCGACACCGCGGGCGCGCCGGTGCTGACGGTGGAGTCCCTTGTGACGAGGCAGGCCGACCCGGCGCAGCTCAGCGGCGGGAGCCTCCCCCTTCATGTCGCGGCCTGGAAGCCGGTCGAAGCCGATGACGCCGACCTCGTCAGCCTGGACGAGGTTCCCGATCTGGAGGTGCTGTCGTGGGAGTCGCCTGACGGCGTCGCTCCCGTCGAGGCCGCCCACGCCGCCGCCCGGCACGTCTTGGCACGCGTCCAGGAGTTCCTCGCGGACGAGGACTCGACCGGCCGGCTCGCGGTCGTCACGCGCGGCGCCGTCGCGATCGGCGCGGACGACCCGCTCCGCGACCTGGCCGCCGCGACGATCTGGGGCCTGGTCCGGGTGGCGCAGAACGAGAACCCCGACCGGCTGCTCCTGATCGACCACGCCGGGGGCGAGCCCGGCGAAGTGCGCGTCTCCCCCGCTCTGCTGGCGGAAGAGCCGCAGCTGGCCGTCCGGGACGGACGTGTCTACGTCCCGCGACTGGTCCGTGCGCAGCCCCCGGCCGACGACCACCCCTCCACCCTGGACACCGACGGCACTGTCCTGATCACCGGCGGCACAGGCACCCTCGGCGCACTCGCCGCCCGCCACCTCATCACCCACCACGGTGTCCAGAAACTGGTGCTCGTCAGCCGCCGAGGCCCGGACGCCCCCGGCGCGAAGGAACTCACCGACCTCGGCGCCGACGTCACCATCACCGCCTGCGACCTGGCCGACCGCACCGCTCTGGCCGACGTCCTCGACACCATCCCCGACCTGACCGCCGTCATCCACACCGCAGGCATCATCGACGACGCCACCATCCTCAACCTCACCCCCGAACAGCTCGACTCCGTCCTGCGCCCCAAGGTCGACGCCGCCTGGAACCTGCACGAACTCACCCAAGACCGCGACCTGTCGGCCTTCGTCCTCTACTCCTCCGCCGCCGGAACCCTCGGCAACCCAGGACAAGCCAACTACGCCGCCGCCAACACCTACCTCGACGCCCTCGCCCACCACCGCCACGCACAAGGACTCCCCGCCACCTCCCTCGCCTGGGGACTCTGGCAACAGGCCAGCGCCCTCACCCAGCAGATCGACGCCAACCGCACCGCCCTCACTCCCCTCACCACCCGGCAAGGTCTCTCCCTTCTCGACGCCGCGCTCGCCGCCGACCAGCCCACGCTCGTCCCAGCGCAGCTCAACACCGCCGCGCTGCAGCGGCAGGCGCGCGCCGGGCGGCTCGCGCGGATCTACGGCGACCTGGTGCGGACGCCCGTCCGGCGGGCCGCCGCGCCGGGGGGCGGCGCGGACGCGTCCGGGCTGCGGCGGGAGCTGGCCGGGAAGGACGAGGCGGAGCGCACCCGGGTCCTGCTGGATCTGGTCCGCGCGCACGCCGCGCGCGCCCTCGGCCATGACTCGCCGGACGCGGTCGCGCCCGGCGAGGCGTTCCAGAACCTCGGCTTCGACTCCCTCACCGCCGTCGAGCTCCGCAATCAGCTCAAGGCCGCCGCGGGGCTGCGGCTGCCCGCGACGGCGCTGTTCGACTATCCGACGCCCGCCGCGCTGGCCGAGTACCTGGTCACCGAGATCACGGGCGCCGACCCCGAGCCGGAACCGGAGGAGACGGCCCGTCCGGGCCGCCTCCGCGCCGCGCCCGCCGCCGACGAGCCGATCGCGATCGTGGGCATGGCCTGCCGGTTCCCCGGCGGCGCGGACTCACCCGAGGCACTCTGGGAGCTGCTCGCCGAGGGCCGGGACGCGATCTCGGCGTTCCCCGGCAACCGGGGCTGGGACGTCGACGCGCTGTACGACCCGGACCCGGACGCGCCGGGCAAGACGTACACGACGCACGGCGGGTTCGTGCACGACGCGGACCGGTTCGACGCCGCCTTCTTCGGGATCAGCCCGCGCGAGGCGCTGGCGATCGAGCCGCAGCAGCGGCTGCTGCTGGAGACGTCCTGGGAGGCGCTGGAGCGGGCCGGGATCGCCCCGGACGGCCTGCGCGGCAGCCGCACCGGCGTCTTCATCGGGATCTCCGCGCAGGAGTACCTCGCGCTCGGCCACCTCGGTCCGGAGGACGTCGAGGGGTACCTGCTGACCGGGAACTCGCCGAGCGTCGCGTCCGGGCGCATCGCCTACACGCTCGGCCTGGAGGGGCCGACGTTCAGCGTGGACACGGCCTGCTCGTCCTCCCTGGTGGCGCTGCATCTGGCCGTGCGTTCGCTGCGCTCCGGCGAATGCCCGATCGCCCTGGTCGGCGGGTCGACGATCCAGTCCTCGCCGGGCATGTTCCAGGAGTTCAGCCGGCTGCGGGGGCTGGCCCCGGACGGCCGCAGCAAGTCGTTCTCCGCGGCCGCCGACGGCGTCGCGTGGAGCGAGGGCGCGGGCACGCTCGTCCTCGCGCCGCTGTCGGTGGCGCGCCGCGACGGCCTGCCCGTCCTGGCGCTGGTGCGCGGCACCGCGATCAACCAGGACGGCGCCAGCAACGGGCTCACCGCGCCCAACGGGCCGTCGCAGCAGCGCGTCATCCGCGCCGCGCTCGCCGACGCCGGGCTGGGGACCGACGACGTGGACGCCGTGGAGGCGCACGGCACCGGCACGTCCCTCGGCGACCCGATCGAGGCGCAGGCGCTCCTCGCCACGTACGGGAAGCGGTCCGGGGACCGGCCCGTGTGGCTGGGCTCGATCAAGTCCAACATCGGGCACGCGGTGGCCGCCGCCGGAATCGGCGGGGTCATGAAGATGGTGCTGGCGATGCGGCACGGGACGCTGCCGAAGACGCTGCACGCCGAGGAGCCCTCCCCGTACGTCGAGTGGGACGCGGGGGCGGTCTCCCTGCTCACCGAGGCGCGACCGTGGCCGGACTACGGGCATCCGCGCCGCGCCGGGGTCTCGTCGTTCGGCGTGAGCGGCACCAACGCTCACGTCATCATCGAGCAGGCCCCCGCCCGCCCGGCGAAGACGGAAGACGCACCGGACGAGACCGCCGTGCCGGTGATCTGGCCGATCTCCGCCAGGTCCGGGGAGGCGCTGCGCGCGCAGGCGCGGCGGCTGCACGAGTTCGTCGCCGCCGACCCCGCGCTCCGTCCCGCCGACGTCGGTCACTCCCTGGCCGTCTCCCGCACCGCCTTCGACCACCGGGCCGCCGCCGTCGGCCGGAGCCGCAAGGAACTGCTGGCCGCGGTGGCGGCGCTGGCGGAGGGACGTCCCGGCTCCGGCCTCGCGGGGGCCGATGTCTCCGGCGAGCACCGGGTCGCCTTCCTGTTCACCGGGCAGGGCAGCCAGCGGCCGGGCATGGGCCGGGAACTGTACGAGGCGTTCCCGGTGTTCGCGCGGGCCTTCGACGAGGTCTGCGGGCACCTCGACGCGCACCTGGAGCAGCCCCTCGCGGCGGTGGTGTTCGCCGCCGACGGGACGCCCGAGACGGAGCTGATCCACCAGACCCGCTACACCCAGCCCGCGCTGTTCGCCCTGGAGGTCGCGCTCTACCGGCTGCTGGAGTCGTGGGGCCTGCGCCCGGACCGGCTGGCCGGGCACTCCATCGGGGAGATCGCCGCCGCGCACGCCGCCGGGGTGCTGCCGCTCGCCGAAGCGTCCCGGCTGGTCGCTGCGCGCGGGCGGCTCATGCAGGAGCTTCCGGAGGGCGGCGCCATGGTGTCCGTCCGCGCTTCGGAGGAGGCCGTGCGGGCGGTCCTGGACGGGCTGGGCGACGGCATCCGGGATCGGGTGGACATCGCCGCCGTCAACGGTCCGCAGTCCGTCGTGGTGTCCGGCGACGAGGACGCCGTGCGGCGCGTCGCCGAACAGCTCGCGGAGCAGGGCCGCAAGACCCGCCGGCTGCGGGTCAGCCACGCGTTCCACTCGCCCCGGATGGACCCGATCCTCGCGGCGTTCCGCGAGGTCGCCGCGTCGCTGACGGTCGAGCCGCCCCGCATCCCCCTCGTCTCCACGCTCACCGGCCGCACCGCGACGCCGGACGAGCTCCGCTCGCCCGGCTACTGGACCGAGCACATCCGGCGCGCCGTCCGGTTCGGCGACGGCGTGCGGACCCTCCACGAGGACGGCGCCACCGTCTACCTGGAGATCGGCCCCGACGCGGTGCTGAGCCCGCTCACGGAGGAGTGCCTCCCGGACGTCGCGCCTCCCGCGATCCCCACGCTGCGGTCCGGCCGCCCCGAGCCGGAGACCGTGCTGACGGCCGTGGCGCGGCTCCACACGCTCGGCCTCTCCCCGGACTGGACGCGGCTGTTCGACGGCACCAGCGCACGCCGCGTGGACCTTCCCCCGTACGCGTTCCAGCGCGAACGCTTCTGGGTGGCGCGGGGCAGCGGTGCGGGCACCGCCGGAAACCTGGGCCTGGACGCGACCGGTCATCCCTTCCTCGGCGCGGCCGTCGATCTACCGGACGGGGCGGGCACGGTGCTCTCCGGGCGGCTCTCGCTCGCGACGCATCCATGGCTGGCCGACCACGCGGTCAACGACGTCGTGCTGCTGCCCGGGACGGCGTTCCTCGACCTGGCAGCGCACGCCGCCGCGCGGGTCGGCGCGTCCCGGATCGACGAGCTCACCCTGCACGCGCCGCTCGTCCTGCCCGAACGCGGCGCCCTCCAACTCCGCGTCACCGTGGCGGAACCGGACGAAGGCGGGCTGCGCGCGCTCACCGTCCACTCGCGGCTCGACGAGTCAGACGACCCCGAACGCCCCTGGACGACGCTGGCCTCCGGCACCCTCGGCGTCGACGGCACGGCCGAGCCGCCGCCCGCCGGCGCGGGTTCCTGGCCGCCTCCGGGCGCCGAACCCGTCGCGGTCGAAGACCTCTACGAGCGGCTCGCCGCGCACGGCTACGCGTACGGTCCGCTCTTCCAGAACGTCCAGGCCGCGTGGCGGGACGGCGACACCTCCTACGTCGAGGTGCGGCTCCCCGAGGACACGCCCGTCGCCGGTTTCACGGTGCACCCGGCGCTGCTCGACGCCGTCCTGCATCCGGGCGTGCTCTCCGGCATCGAACCGGGCGGGGCGGTGCGGCTGCCGTTCGCCTGGCGCGACATCACCGTGCACGCGCCCGCGACCACTCGGCTGCGGGCACGGATCACCCCTGCGTCCGCGTCCGCTGAGGACGGGATCTCGCTGGAGCTGACCGATGACTCCGGTGCCGCGCTGCTGTCCGTCGGGACGCTGCTGACCCGCGAGACGCATGCCCGGCGGTCCGAGCCGATGTACGAGCTCACTTGGTCGGCCGCAGCGTCCGACGAGACCGCCCCCGTCAATTGGGCACCGCTGGACGGGGACTTGGAGGACATCACCGACGTCCCCGACGTGCTGGTGCTGGACTGCGCCTCGCCCGCCGACGCCGATCCGGTGGCGGACGCCCACTCCGGCGCGCAGTGGGTGCTGGCCGTTCTGCAGCGGTTCCTGGCGGACGACCGGTTCGGCACCGCGCGCCTCGCGGTCGTCACCCGAGGCGCGGTGTCCACCGGGACCGGTGACGCAATGCGCGACCTGGCGGGAGCGCCGCTGTGGGGACTCGTCGGGGCCGCGCAGAACGAGAACCCCGACCGGTTCCTGCTCATCGACACCGACGCCGAGGCCGGCGACGTCGACATCGCGGCGGTCGTCGCCACCGGGGAACCGCGCGTCGCGATCCGCGGCGGCGACCTGCTCGTCCCGCGCCTGAGCCGTACCGCACCCGGTGCGGACGACGCGGTCACGCTGGACGCGGACGGCACCGTCCTGGTCACCGGAGGCACCGGCACCCTCGGCGCCCTCGCCGCCCGTCACCTCGTCACCCGGCACGGCGTCCGGAAGCTGCTGCTCGTCAGCCGCCGAGGCCCGGACGCACCCGGCACCGACGAAGTCGCCGCCGAACTCACCCAGTTGGGCGCGGACGTCACGATTGCCGCCTGCGACCTGACCGACCGCACCGCCCTGGCGCGCCTGCTGGAGAACGTCCCGGATCTGACCGCCGTCATCCACACCGCAGGCGTCATCGACGACGCCACCATCCCCAACCTGACGCCCGAACGCCTGGACGCGGTGCTGCGCCCGAAGGTGGACGCCGCCTGGAACCTGCACGAACTCACCCAAGACCGCGACCTGTCGGCGTTCGTGCTGTACTCCTCGGCCGCCGGGGTCACCGGCAACCCGGGGCAAGCCAACTACGCGGCCGCCAACACCTACCTCGACGCCCTCGCCCACCACCGCCACCAGGCGGGGCTCCCCGCCGCCTCACTCGCGTGGGGTCTGTGGGAACAGGTCGGCGGGCTCACCGAGACGCTCGACGACGCCGGCAAGGCCAGGATCAACCGTGCCGGGATGGTCCCGCTCACGGCCGAGCAGGGGCTAGCGCTGCTCGACACCGCTCTGGCCCTGCCGGACCGTCCAGCCCTGGTGCCCGCCCGCCTGGACCTCGGCGCCCTGCGAGCCCAGGCGACGGCCGGATCTCTTCCCGCACTGTTCAGCGGACTGGTGCGGGCGAAGACCCGCGTTTCGGGCGCGGCCACCGCGTCGCTGATCCGGCGGCTGGCGGGGTTGGCGGACGACGAGCAGCACGCGCTGCTCCTCGACCTGGTCCGCGCCCAGACCGCCGCCGTCCTCAGCCACTCCACATCCGACACCATCGACCCCGACCGTGCCTTCAAGGACTTCGGGTTCGACTCCCTCACCACCGTCGAGCTGCGCAACCGGCTCAACGCCGCCACCGGACTCCGCCTGCCCCCCACCCTCGCCTTCGACCACCCCACCGCCACCGCACTCGCCGCCCACCTGCGCGACGAACTCCTCCAAACCGGCGCGGACCGAAGCGCCCCCGTGACCACCGTTGGGACGGCGGCACCCGACGAACCGATCGCCATCGTGGGGATGGCCTGCCGCTACCCCGGCGATGTCACCACACCCGAGGACCTGTGGCGACTGGTCGCCGACGGCACCGACGCCATCACCGACTTCCCCACCCAACGCGGCTGGAACACCGACCACCTCTACAACCCCGACCCCGACCACACCGGCACCACCTACACCCGCCACGGCGGATTCCTCCACAACGCCGACCACTTCGACCCCGCCTTCTTCGGCATCAGCCCCCGCGAAGCACTCGCCATCGACCCCCAACAACGACTCCTCCTAGAGACCGCCTGGGAGACGCTGGAACGCGCCGGAATCGACCCGGGAACGCTGCGCGGCTCCCGGACGGGCGTCTTCGCGGGCGTCATGTACGGGGACTACGGCACCCGGTTGATCCAGCGCGCCCCGGACGGATTCGAGGGCTACATCGGGACGGGCAGCGCGTACAGCGTCGCGTCCGGGCGAGTCGCTTACACGTTCGGCTTCGAGGGCCCGGCGATGACCGTGGACACCGCCTGCTCGTCCTCCCTGGTCGCCCTGCACCTGGCCGCGCAGGCGCTGCGGAACGGCGAGTGCGACATGGCGCTCGCGGGCGGCGTCACCGTCATGGCGACCCCGGCCACCTTCCTGGAGTTCAGCCGGCAGCGCGGCCTCTCACCGGACGGCCGCTGCAAGTCCTTCGCCGCCGGCGCAGACGGCGTCGGCTGGGGCGAGGGCGTGGGCATGCTGCTGGTGGAGCGGCTGTCGGACGCCCGGCGCAACGGACATCGTGTGTTGGCGGTGGTGCGCGGAAGTGCGATCAACCAGGACGGCGCCAGCAACGGGCTCACCGCACCGAACGGGCCGTCCCAGCAGCGCGTCATCCGCGCCGCCCTGGCGAACGCTCGGCTCACTCCTGCCGACGTGGACGCCATCGAAGCCCACGGGACGGGCACCACACTCGGCGACCCGATCGAGGCGCAAGCGCTGCTGGCCACCTACGGGCAGGACCGGCCGGACGACCGGCCCCTGCGGCTCGGCTCGATCAAGTCGAACATCGGCCACACCCAGGCCGCCGCAGGCGTCGCCGGGATCATCAAGATGGTCATGGCCATGCAGGAGGGCGTCCTGCCCAAGACCCTGCACGCGGACGAACCGTCGCCGCAGGTCGACTGGTCGGCCGGAGCCGTGGAACTGCTGACCGAGAACACGTCCTGGCCGGAGACCGACCACCCGCGCCGCGCCGGGATCTCGTCGTTCGGGATCAGCGGGACGAACGCCCACATCATCCTGGAGGCCGCCGAGGAGGCTGAAAAGCCGGAGGACGCGTCCGAGCCGGTGATCGTGCCTTGGGTGCTGTCGGGCAAGACCGAACAGGCCGTCCGCGACCAGGCCGCCCGCCTCACCGAACACGTCCACGCACACCCTGAAGCGAATATTGGCGACATCGCCTATTCACTGGCGAAGACTCGGGTGCATTTCGAATACCGTGCCGCCGTGGTCGGACGCTCCCGCGACGAACTCCTCTCCGGGCTCACCAAACTGACTCCCACCCGCATCCAGCCTGGAAAACTCGCGGTTCTGTTCACCGGACAGGGGAGCCAACGTCCCGGCATGGGCCGCGAACTCTACGAGGCATTCCCCGTCTTCGCGGACGCTCTCGATGAGGCCATACAGTACCTTCCCGATGGCCTGAAAGAGCTGATGTTCAGCGACAGCCCCGACCTGCACCAGACCGGGAACGCCCAACCCGCCCTGTTCGCGTTCGAGACCGCCCTGTACCGGCTCTACGAGCACTGGGGCCTACGGCCCGACCACCTCGCCGGACACTCCATCGGCGAAATCACCGCCGCCCACATCGCCGGCACCCTCACCCTCCCCGACGCCGCCCACCTAGTCACCGTACGCGGCCGGCTCATGCAGCAACTCCCCACCACCGGCGCCATGATCGCCGTCCAAGCCACCGCCCAAGAACTCCAGCCGCACCTCACCGACCAGCTCAGCATCGCCGCCATCAACACCCCACACTCCCTGGTCATCTCCGGCGACCACGACCAAGCCCACACCGTCGCCGCACACTTCACCGACCAAGGCCGCAAAACCAAAACCCTCAACGTCAGCCACGCCTTCCACTCACCACTAATGAACCCGATCCTGGAGGAATTCCGGGAAGCCGCCGAGCAGATCACCTACCACCAGCCGCAAATTCCGATCACCACGACCAACCCCGGAGACATCACCACACCCGACTACTGGACCAACCACATCCGCAACACCGTCGACTACCACCACGCGATCACGACCGTCCACCAGCACCAAATCACCCACTACCTCGAAATCGGACCCGACGACACCCTCACCACACTCACCCAGAACACCAACCTCACAAACCCCGAACCCACCTACACCGCCGCACAAAAGCCCAACAGCGACGAAGTCCACGCAGCCCTGACAGCACTAGCCGAACTCCACACCCACGGCCACTCACCCAACTGGGACACCGTCCTCAACGGCACACCCACCGACCTGCCCACCTACCCGTTCCAGCACCAGCCCTACTGGCTCAACCCCGCACAGGGCACCGACATCGCAGCGGCCGGGCTCGACACCGCCGACCACCCCTTCCTCCACGCGCAGACCGCGCTCCCCGACGGCGGGCACCTTTTCACCGGGCGCATCACCACCCAGGAACACCCCTGGCTCGGGGACCACACCATCCAGGACCACACACTCGTTCCGGGCACCGCGTTCCTCGACCTCGTCCTCCACGCCGCGAACACCACCGGCACGCCCCACGTCCACGACCTCACCCTCCACACCCCGCTCCCCCTCCACCAAGACCACGGCACCCAACTCCAGGTCGCCATCGGGGCAGAGGACGAGCACGGGCATCGGACGATCACGGTCCAGTCGCGCACCGAGAACGGCGACTGGACGCGCCACGCCGACGGTGTGCTCGCGCCCACCGCGGACGAGCCCCGGGAGGCACCCACGGCGCCGTGCGCCAAGGAGGCCGCCCGTGTGGACGTCGACGACATCTACGAGCGCTTCGCCGACGCAGGGATGGTCTACGGCCCTGCCTTCCAGGGCCTCCAGAAAGCGTGGCGGGACGAAGGCGCCGTCATCGCCGAGATCGGGCTTCCCGACGAGTTGGAGGGCGGCGCGTTCGGCGTCCACCCGGCGCTGCTCGACGCGGCGCTGCACGGAATCGCGCTCCTGAGCGACGAGGGCGGGGCACGGCTGCCGTTCGCCTGGCAGGGCGTCGCCTTCTACGCCGCGCCCACCACGACGACGTTGCTGGCGCGGCTGTCCCGGACCGGCGACGACACCGTGTCCCTTGAGCTGACCGATGCGTCCGGGGCGCCGGTGCTGACGGCCGAGTCGCTCACCGTCCGCGCCGTCCGGTCCGAGCAACTCGCGCCCACCGGAGCCCTGTTCGAGCTCGGCTGGACGCCGCTCGCCACCGCCGCGACCGCAGACGCGAGCGAGCCAGAGCCGGCCGTGTTCGCTTACCGGACGCCCGAAGGCGCCGACCCGGTGGCGGCCGTCCACACCGCCGTCGCGGACACGCTGGAGCAGGTGCGGGAGTTCCTGGCCGGGGACGCCACGGGACGCCTCGCGGTCGTGACCAGGGGCGCCGTCGCGATCGGCTCTCGGGAGGACGTCACCGACCTGCCGGGCGCAGCCGTCTGGGGCCTGGTCAGGTCGGCCCAGGGAGAGGCTCCGGAACGGCTGGTCCTGATCGACGCCCCCGACGACCTCGCACCGGAACTGGTCCGGGCGGTCGCCGCGTCCGGGGAGCCGCAGGTGGCCGTCCGGGACGGGCGCCTTTACGTCCCGAGGCTGGGTCGCGCGTCCGCGCCCGGCGCGGACGACGCGGTCACGCTGGACGCGGACGGCACGGTCCTGGTCACCGGCGGCACCGGCACCCTCGGCGCCCTCGCCACCCGCCACCTCATCACCCACCACGGCGTCCAGAAACTCGTGCTCGTCAGCCGCCAAGGCCCAGACGCACCCGGCGCGAACGAACTCGCCACCGAACTCACCGACCTCGGCGCGGACGTCACCGTCACCGCCTGCGACCTGACCGATCGCGCCGCCCTGGCCGACGTCCTCGACACCATCCCCGACCTGACGGCCGTCATCCACACCGCCGGCGCCATCGACGACGCAACCATCGCCAACCTCACGCCAGAGCGCCTCAACACCGTCCTGCGCCCCAAGGTCGACGCCGCCTGGAACCTCCACGACCTCACCCAGAACCGCGACCTGTCGGCCTTCGTCCTCTATTCCTCCGCCGCCGGAACCTTCGGCAACCCGGGGCAGGGCAACTACGCCGCCGCCAACACCTACCTCGACGCCCTCGCCCACCACCGCCGTACGCAAGGGCTTCCCGCCATCTCCCTCGCGTGGGGCCTTTGGGAGGACTCAAGCGGGATCACGCAGGCTCTTAACGAAGCCGATCACGCACGACTCACCCGCAGCGGACTCACTCCGCTCTCCAGCGAGGAAGGGCTCGCCCTGCTCGACATGGCGCTCCAGACGAAGGACCGGGCACTGCTCGTCCCGGCCAGGCTCGACACGGCCGCGCTGCGCGCGGTGGCGGCGGCGGGGATGCTGCCGCCCCCGCTGCGCGGCCTGGTCCGCGAGCCGGCCCGCCGGGGCGCGGTGGCGCGGGACACGCTGGTCCGGCGGCTGACCGGCCGGGACGGCGCCGAGCAGGAGCGGATGCTGCTGGAGTTCCTGCGCGAGCAGATCAGCACGGTGCTCGGGTACGCCGACCCCGGCGAGGTGGAGGCGGAGCGGGGCCTGCTCGACCTCGGCTTCGACTCCCTCACCGCCGTGGAGTTCCGCAACCGGCTCAACGCCGCGACGGGCCTGCGGCTGCCGCCCACCGTCGCCTTCGACTACCCGACGCCGCTGGCGCTGGCCCGCTACCTGCACGGCGAGCTGGGGGTCGCCGGCGGGGACGGCGCCGCGCAGGACGAAGAGCTGCGCCGCGCGATCGCCGCGATCCCGCTGGAGCGGCTCCGCGAGGCCGGGCTGATGGAGGTGCTGACGCGGCTGGCCGGGCTCACCGCGACCGCGACCGCTGCGGAACCGGCGGACGCCGGCGCCGGCGCCGACCAGGCGAAGGCCATCGCGGAGGCCGGCGCGGCCGACCTGATCGAGATCGCGCTGGCCAACACCGACACGTGACGCACACCGGGGATTCCTGATGCCTGCTGAAGAGAAACTCGTCGAGGCGCTGCGCGCGTCCCTGCTGGAGAACGAGCGGCTGCGCAAGCAGAACCAGCGCCTCTCCGAGGCGTCGCGGGAGCCGGTCGCGATCGTGGGGATGGCGTGCCGCTACCCCGGCGGCGTCACCACACCCGAGGACCTGTGGCGGCTGGTCGCCGACGGCACCGACGCCATCACCGACTTCCCCACCCGACGCGGCTGGAACACCGACCACCTCTACAACCCCGACCCCGACCACACCGGCACCACCTACACCCGCCACGGCGGATTCCTCCACAACGCCGACCACTTCGACCCCGCCTTCTTCGGCATCAGCCCCCGCGAAGCACTCGCCATCGACCCCCAACAACGACTCCTCCTGGAGACCGCCTGGGAGGCCGTCGAAGGGGCCGGTATCGTCCCGGACGGCCTGCGCGGCAGCCGGACCGGCGTGTTCAGCGGCATCATGTACGGCGACTACGCGGGACGGATGATCGAACGGGTCCCCGCGGAGTTCGAGGGGTTCATCGGCACGGGGAGCTCCTACAGCGTCGCGTCCGGACGGGTCGCGTACACGTTCGGCTTCGAGGGGCCCGCCGTCAGCATCGACACGGCGTGCTCGTCGTCGCTCGTGGCCGTCCACCAGGCGTGCCGGGCGCTGCGCTCCGACGAGTGCGACCTGGCCCTCGCGGGCGGCGTCACGGTGATGGCGACGCCGAGCCTGTTCATCGAGTTCAGCCGGCAGCGCGGCCTCTCACCTGACGGCCGCTGCAAGGCGTTCGCCGCCGGCGCCGACGGGGTCGGCTGGGGCGAGGGCGTCGGGCTGCTGGTGCTGGAGCGGCTGTCGGACGCGGAGGCCAACGGCCATCAGGTCCTCGGGATCGTCCGGGGCTCGGCGGTCAACCAGGACGGGGCCAGCAGCCAGCTGACCGCGCCGAACGGGCCGTCGCAGCAGCGCGTCATCCGGGCGGCGCTGGCCGACGCACGCCTCACCCCTGACGAGATCGACGCCGTCGAGGCCCACGGGACGGGCACCACGCTCGGCGACCCGATCGAGGCGCAAGCGCTGCTGGCCACCTACGGGCAGAACCGCGACGGTGCGGCACCGCTGTGGCTGGGGTCGGTCAAGGCGAACATCGGGCACACGCAGGCCGCCGCAGGCGTCGCCGGGATCATCAAGATGGTCATGGCCATGCAGGAAGGCGTCCTGCCCAAGACCCTGCACGTGGACGAGCCAACACCCCACGTCGACTGGGGATCCGGCGCGGTCTCCCTCCTCACCGAGACCACCGCCTGGCCCGACACCGGACGGCCTCGCCGGGCCGGGGTGTCATCGTTCGGGATCAGCGGCACCAACGCCCACATCATCCTCGAAGCCGCCCCTGAAAAGGCCATTGCCGAACGGCAGGAAAACCCTGAGCCGCGTCCCGTGGCATGGGTTCTTTCAGGAAAGAGCGAGCAGGCCGTTCGCGACCAGGCCGCGCGTCTGGCGGAGCACATTCCGGACGATGCCGATCCCGCCGAGATAGCTCACGCATTGGCGACCACGCGCACGCATTTCCCGCACAGGGCCGCAGTGGTCGCTTCCCGACCCGAAGAATTCCGTGAAGGGCTCGACGCGTTGCGCCGGGGAGAGCCAAGCTCGCTCGTGGTGCAGGGTGTGGCGAATAGCAGTCAGCCCAAGGTCGTGTTCATTTTTCCGGGGCAAGGGTCGCAATGGCCCGGCATGGCCGTCGACCTCCTGGACGCCGAACCCGCGTTCGCCGAACACATGGACGCCTGCAACCAAGCACTGAAACCCCACACCGGAACCGACCTCATCCACACCCTCACCACCCTGGACCCCACCCACCAACCACCCCACATCATCCAACCCCTCCTATTCGCCATCACCACCAGCCTCGCCCACCTCTGGAAAACACACGGCATCCACCCCCACGCCGTCATCGGACACTCCCAAGGCGAAATCGCCGCCGCCTACACCGCCGGAGCACTCACCCTCACCGACGCCGCCACCATCATCACCACCCGCGCCCACGCCCTCACCACCCTCGCCGGCACCGGCGCCATGGCCGCCATCCCCCTCCCCCACCACCACATCCAACAACACCTCACCACCACCAACACCAACGCCACCATCGCCGCCATCAACAGCCCCACCCACACCGTCATCTCCGCCGACCCCCACACCATCGACCAACTCATCACCCACTACACC
>NZ_JBFARO010000018.1:0-110229 GCF_040677125.1 Actinomadura sp. NPDC049382 | reverse complement strand
AAGAGCCGAGCTCGCAGCCGCGGTGTTTGAATGGATCGAGTGCTGGTATAACCCGTTCAGAAGGCATTCCAGCATCGGAATGCTCAGTCCGGTGGACTACGAGGAACGACACCGCTCCTCGACTACGGCCACCTGACCCATCTCACGCCGGCTGTCCGTGCTACGGGGGGAACCTCACATGCGGGTGGCGAGGAGTGCTCCGCTGTCGGGTGAATGGCTGGTGTCATTGGCCTCGGCGGTGAAGCCGGCGAAGAACTCCTCGGCGCCGTCCGAGTCGGACGCGGCCCGCTGACGCATGTCACCGGCGAAGTCGGAGAAGGTTCGCCCTGGTGCAGGTGTGGAGACACCGAGCCCAGGGCGGTCCACGGAAACCAGACGAACCGAGCGTCTCGACGACACCTCCGCCGAAGCCGAGCCACCGGCTTGTAGCCGCACCCGCACACAGCAGAACGGGTATCCCGTCCGGCGATCCCCACCTCCTGTGCCTGCCGAAGACTACGTCCGTGCAGGGTGGGACGTGCAGGACGTGGGCTCCGACATGGGGCTTGATCGGTCGCAAGGACAGGCCGCAGCGAGGCGGTTGCCGAGGGATGGTGGGTGGCTGTGCCGTTGCGATTGGCCTACTTGACTGTGGCGAACACCTTCGCGGCCCTCCGCTTTCTCCCGATGACTGATCGTGAGAAGGACACCGAGATTCTGGTGCTGCCGGACCGACGAAACGGCATCGCCGGGCCGCCTCATCCGGCTGGCGGAGACACCGAGGCCATGACCTCCTCAGATTGACCCACCGGATTCGCCGCGCGGGCGTCCGTGCCCCGAACCGTGCCGGGGCGCGGACACCCGCGCCGTCCACGGTCACCCAGCCAGCGGCAACGGCGGCGACGGCCTGTACAACGGCGCTCCAGCGATCGCATGGTCGCTGGGGCCAGGGCGGCGGGTGAGTAGGCGATTACGGCCGTTCGCTGGGGTGGCGGCGACAGGTCCGCGATACCCGGGCGAACACGAGGACAAAGCGGGACAGAACTTTGGATCTTGGCAGCGGTAAGACTGCAGGTCATACGGTGGCGCGCCCGGCAGGATTCGAACCCGCGACCGTCGGATTAGAAGTCCGATGCTCTGTCCAGCTGAGCTACGGGCGCCCGGCGCCCGGCGGGACGCCGGGACACAGTGTAAGGGTGCGGGTCCTCCAGCTCCACATCTATAACGCCGTTACCACGCGTGAGCGGAGCGTGCGGGGGGTTCCGGGTTCTATCTTTGGGTGCTGTGGCAGTGGACATTGAGGTTCCGCTCTTCGGTGGGGACGTGTCGGAGGGCGTGGTGCGGGTCGGGGAGACGGTGCGGAGGCCGCTCGGGGCGCACAGTCCCGCTGTGCACGGGGTGCTGCGGCATCTGGAGGCGGTCGGGTTCGACGGGGCGCCGCGGGTGCTGGGGGTCGATGAGCGGGGGCGGGAGGTGCTCAGCTGGGTGCCCGGCGAGGTGCCGCACCGGCCGCTCGCGGCCCATGTGGTCTCGGAGGACGCGCTTCGGGGAGTGGGGCGGCTCTTGCGGCGCTACCACGATGCCGTGGCCTCCTACGGTGTGCCGGACGCCGGGTGGGATGAGGACCTCTCCAATCTGGACGGGCAGCCCGAGATCGTCGGGCATTGTGATGTCACGCCGGAGAATGTGGTCTTCCGGGGTGGGGCCCCGGCGGCGCTGATTGATTTCGACCTCGCGCGGCCCACGACGCGGTTGTTCGATGTCGTCACCGCGTTGCGGCATTGGGGGCCGATCGAGGATCCGGCCGATCGGGACGCGTTGCTGTACAGAGCGGACGTCGGGCGGAGGATCAAGGTCTTCTGTGACGCTTACGGGTTGGCGCGGGAGCTGCGGCGGGACGTGCTGCCGACGGCGCGGGTGAGGTTCGAGCGCTCCTATCGGGCCATGCGGGCCAGGGCGCAGCGTGGTGGGGGATGGGCGCGGATCTGGGACGGTGGTGCCGGGCCGCGCATCCGGCGCGCGCAGGATTGGCTGGAGAGGCACTGGGATGAACTTGATGCGCGGCTCTGCTGAGGGGCTTGTGGGCGGTGTCGTGCTGGACGCCTTTCTGGGGGATCCGAGGCGGTGGCATCCGGTCGCGGGATTCGGGCGCGTGGCCTCGGCCGTCGAAAAAACTCTTTACGGGGATGTCCGGTGGCGCGGGGTCGTCTATGCCGGGGTTCTCGTGGGCGGAGCGGGGGCCGTCGGGGTTGCGCTGGAGCGGGTGAGCCGGCGGTTCGGCGTGCACGGGCTTGCCACCGCGGCGGTCACTTGGGCTGTGCTCGGGGGGACGTCGTTGGGACGTGAAGGGCTCGTCATGGCCCGCGTTCTTGAGCGGGGCGATGTGGAGGCGGCCAGGGCGCGGCTTTCTCATTTGTGCGCGCGGGATCCCGAGGGGATGGACGCGAAGGGGTTGAGCAGGGCGGTCGTGGAGTCGGTCGCCGAGAACACCTCGGACGCGTCGGTGGCCCCTTTGGTCTGGGGAGCGGTGGCGGGTATTCCGGGGCTGCTGATGTATCGGGCCATCAACACGCTGGACGCGATGGTCGGGTATCGGAGTCCGAGGTATGAGCGGTTCGGGTGGGCGGCGGCGAGATTGGACGATGCCGCCAACTGGGTGCCGGCTCGGGTGACCGCGGGATTGGTCGTGGCGTGCGGCGGGCCGAGGGCTTGGCGGGTGTTCAGAAGGGACGGCGGGAAGCACCCGAGTCCCAATGCCGGACGGGTCGAAGCGGCGTTCGCGGGTGCGCTCGATGTGCGGCTCGGCGGCGTCAACGCCTATGGGGGCCGGGTCGAACGGCGGCCCGAGATGGGGGACGGCAGGGTGCCCGAAGTGAGGGACATCAGGAAGGCCGTCCGGCTTTCGGCGGCGGTGACGTTCGCGGCGGCGGTGGCGATCGGGGTGCTGCGGTGAGCGGGCTGCTCGTGGCGGGGACGACGTCGGACGCGGGGAAGAGCGTGGTCACGGCGGGGCTGTGCCGGTGGCTGGCGCGGCAGGGGGTGAAGGTCGCGCCGTTCAAGGCTCAGAACATGTCGCTGAATTCGATGGTGACGAGTGATGGGGCGGAAATCGGGCGGGCTCAGTACATGCAGGCCCAGGCGGCGGGAGTAGAGCCGCGGGCGGTGATGAATCCGGTGCTGCTCAAGCCGGGGAGTGACCGGCGCAGCCAGGTGGTGGTTCTCGGGCGGCCCGTCGCGGAGGTCGACGCGCTCCAATACGGGCAGCACAAGGAATGGCTCAAGGGCGTGGTGCTGGAGAGCCTCGACGAGTTGCGGTCCGAGTACGACGTGGTGGTGTGCGAGGGCGCGGGAAGCCCGACCGAGATCAATCTGCGCGGCGGCGACATCGTCAACATGGGGCTGGCGCGGGCGGCCGATCTGCCGGTCGTGGTCGTCGGCGATATCGACCGGGGCGGTGTTTTCGCGTCCTTGTACGGGACGGTCGCGCTGCTGGAAGAAGCAGATCAGGCTCTCGTCGCCGGGTTCGTCATCAACAAGTTCCGCGGCGAGTACGAGTTGCTGAAGCCGGGGCTGGAGCAGTTGGAGGCCCTTACCGGGCGGCCGACGCTGGGTGTGCTGCCGTGGAAGCTGGGGCTGTATCTCGATTCCGAGGACACGCTGGCGTTGGACGCGCCGAGGCCCGATGCGAGGAGCCCGTTCGGGAAACAGACGCTGCGGGTGGCCGTCGTCAGGTTCCCGCGCATCTCGAATTTCACCGACCTGGACGCGCTGGCGTGCGAGCCTGGCGTCATCGTCCGGTACGCGGCGAGCGTCGGTGATCTGGCGGAGGCCGATCTCGTGGTTCTGCCGGGTACCAGGGCGACGGTGAACGATCTGCAGTGGCTCCGTGAAAGGGGAATGGCCGAGGAGGTCTCCCGGCGGGCCCGGGAGGGGTTGCCCGTTCTCGGTATCTGCGGCGGTTACCAGATGCTCGCCGAGAAGATCGTGGACCACGTCGAGTCCCAGAAGGGCACGGCCCGGGGGCTCGGTCTTCTGCCGGCCAAGGTCGAATTCGGGGAAGAGAAGATCCTCGGGCGGCCGACCGGCGAAGCCTACGGTGAGGACGTCCACGCCTATGAGATCCACCATGGCGTTGTCACCGCTCGGGGAGAGTCGTTTCTGGACGGATGCCGAAACGGCGCCGTCTGGGGGACGACCTGGCACGGCGCCATGGAGAACGACGGGTTCAGAAGGGCATTCCTTCAGGACGTCGCCCGCCACGCGGGAAGGGATTTCACCCCCGCGCCGGACGTGTCGTTCGCGGCCCTGCGAGAGGCGACCCTGGACGCGCTCGGCGACCTCGTCGAAGAGCACCTGGACACCGATGCCGTATGGCGGATCCTCGAGAAGGGCGCCCCGGCGGGGCTGCCCGTCGTCCCGCCCGGCGGGGCGCCGCCCGTGGGCGGGACGAGCTGACCCGGGGTTCCGCGTGCGGTCCCGGAGCGACGGTAAGGTGATCCACTCAGGCCGCACCAGGTACCAGGAGGATCGTCCCGTGTCCGACCCGCGGTCCAGTCTGATCGTCCCGCTCATGAAGGCGCGGGTGCCGGCGGAGGTCCAGCTGGAGTTCCCGCTGCCCGCGGACGAGGAGCCGGTCCGCGACCCGTTCGCCGGCGACCTGTACGTCACGTACGCGCTGGAGATCGCCGACGAGGGCGCCCCGGCGGGCCGCCGCTACGAGCACGTGGCGCGTCGGCACTGCGCCGACCTCGGGGTGGCGCCGGGCGAGCTGCGCCGTCGCGCGGTGATCAACCTGCGCGACCTGCGTCCGGAGCTGAGCCTCAGCTGGTACCCCGACGTGCGCGCCGTGACGGTGTCGCTCGGCGGGACGACGGGGCGCGGCACCCTGGAGGCCGGGCTGCTGCTGGACGACGGGTTCCTGGAGAAGCTGGCGCAGGACGTGGAGGGCGACCTCGTCGTGGCGGCCCCCGCCCGGGACGTGTTCGTGGCGTCCGGTACCGGCCATCCCGATGGTGTGGACAAGCTGCGCTGGGCGGTCGCGCAGGTCTGGGCGGAGGACCGCGACAACGCCGACCCGAGCTGGGACGTGCCCGCCGGGAGCCTGCTCACCCACAACCTGATGGTGCGGCGCGGCGGCGTCTGGGACGTCCTGACCGACTGACGGCCGTCACGACAGCTGCTTGAACTCGGGCCACAGCTGCGGCCACGGGGCGCGCTGCCCGCGGCAGACCCAGA
The DNA here is from genome assembly GCF_040677125.1 of Actinomadura sp. NPDC049382. Lineage (NCBI taxonomy): Bacteria > Bacillati > Actinomycetota > Actinomycetes > Streptosporangiales > Thermomonosporaceae > Actinomadura > Actinomadura sp. NPDC049382. The sequence goes on along the minus strand of NZ_JBFARO010000018.1, from coordinate 105,015 downwards.
TCGGCTTGTCCTGTTCCTGGTTGTCCAGCCCGACGCCGTTGTCGATGCGTCCCATGGGACGGATGTCCGACCAGAACCGGCGTAGCCCGGCGCCCTCGGCGACGTTGTCCGGCCCCACGACGATGGTGGGGCCGCCCGTCTCCGGTGGACGCCCGAAGTACCAGTAGCCGTTGTGCCCGCTGTAGGCGCGGGGCAGGCCGAGGTCGGGCCCGTACATGTCGAGTGCCCCGGCTTCGCCGTAGTTGCTGACGACGATCGTCGCCGTGGCTCGCTCGGCCGGTGGCAGCGAGCGGTAGGCGTCCGCGACCTGCGCGGCGAACCGGGGCCAGCCGACCGTCTCGGCGGAGTCGGCGTTGACGGCGGGCTGCGGCGTGTCGGCCAGCCACTTCACCGGGTAGACGGGCAGCGTCAGCAGCACCGTCGTGATCGCGGTGACCGCGTACATGGGGGCGGACGCGAGCCAGTCGAAGCCGCGCGGCGCGCCGTTCCGCTCGATCTCCACGGCCCCGGCCGCCCAGAGCGCCGCCCACAGCCCGCTCAGGTAGTACGGCTTCCCGGCGGTGACCAGGAACACCACGTTGAGCAGCAGGTACGCGTGCCCGAGGAACCGGTAGGGCCGCAGCTCGCCGGACCGGTACGTCCGCCACAGCCCGTAGATCCACAGCCAGGACGGGAACACGCCGGTCAGCAGGATCTGGAACGGGATGAACCCGGGCCGCCCGCCGAAGTCGGCCTTGTCGGCGATGGCGTCGGCCATCTCCAGTTGCGGCCAGCCGTGCCGCGCCTGCCACACCAGCCCGGGGACGGCCGCGAGGACGGCGACGAGGGCCCCGGCGGCGAGCATCGGGCGCCGCAGGAACTCGCGCGGCCCCGACAGCAGCAGCCCGGCCACGAGCGCGGCCAGCAGGAACACGACCAGGTACTTCACGTTCAGCGCCAGCGCCGTGACGGCGCCGGCGGTGAGCAGCAGCCGCTGGTCGCGGGTCCGCACCCACCGGACGGTCAGCCACACGAGCGTCGTGGACAGTAGCAGGTCGAGCGTCGCCGTGGAGAACAGGTGCCCGGCCGCGACCGCGAACGGGCACACCGCGTAGGACGTGGCCGTCAGCAGTTGCGCGCGCCGTCCGCCGCCCATCTCCCGCGCGGTGAGCGCGGCGACCACCACGCCCGTCGCGGCGAACACGGCGGACGGCGCTCGCAGCGCGACGAGCGAGTCGCCGAACACCGCCGTGATCGCCCGCGCGAGCAGCGGCAGCAGCGCGGGCTGGTCGGGATACCCCCAGGCCAGGTGCCGTCCGGCCACCCGGAAGTACAGCTCGTCGCGGTGGTGGCCGTACCGGGCGCTGAGGACGAGGAGGAGCACGCCGAGCGCCCCGGCGATCAGCAGGACCGGCCGCCAGGCCGGGGCCGGCGCGGCGGCGGGGAGGCTGGCGGGCCGCGGCGCCGCGGCGGCAGGGGCGGTCATGATCCAAACTTAGGGCGCGACTATGACATAAGTCACGATCTTCACCCCGGCCGACCCCGGACACCGCCCGCACGCCCTATCCCGTGGGCGCAGGCTCCCGGTCTTGCGGCCGGAGAGGCCGGGCCGGGGGAGCGGAAAAATCGGTGGGAGATGTCGGGAGTGCTCCGTAATGTGCGTCCATGGTTTCGTTGCATCAACTGCTGGCGTTCTCCGCCATGGCGCTGGCGATCATCGTGATCCCCGGGCCGTCCGTGCTGTTCGTCGTCGGCCGGGCGCTGGCGCACGGGCGCCGCACCGCGCTCGCCGGGGTCGTCGGCGGGGTGCTCGCGGCGCTCGCGCTGACCGCCGCCGTCGCGGTCGGCGTCGGGTCGATCGTGGAGCGTTCCGCGGTGGTGTTCACCGCGCTGAAGATCGTGGGCGCGGTCTACATCGCCTACCTGGGCGTGCAGGCCATCCGGCACCGCCGCTCGCTGCAGGAGACGATCGGCGCGGACGAGGCGGGCCGGACCGGCGGCCGGGCCCTGCTGCAGGGCTTCGTCGTCGGCATCACGAACCCGAAGACGACGGTGTTCTTCGCGGCCGTCCTGCCGCAGTTCGTCGTGCGCGAGCACGGCCACGCCACCCTGCAGATGATGGTCTTCGGCGCGGTGTTCGCGGTCATCGCGCTGTTCTGCGACAGCGTGTGGGGCATCGCCGCCGGGACGGCCCGCGAGTGGTTCGCCAGCTCACCGCGCCGCCTCGCCGCGATCGGCGGCACCGGCGGGCTGATGATGATCGGCCTCGGCGTCACCGTCGCCGCCACCGGCCGCAAGGACTGACCCCCGCCGCCCGCGCCCGGCTCAGACCGAGCAGAGGGAGAAGTCGTCGAAGACCGCCTCGGGGTACCCCGTCGCCTTCTCCGGACGGTTGAGGATGAGGCCGCTCCGGCCGTCCGGGTCGCCCGCGCCGGGGGTGGCGACGGACGACGCGGCGGACCGGCCGTTCACCCACATGCCGAGGTGGACGGTATCGCCCTCGCCCTCGACGCAGGCGGCCTGCACGCGGTTGGTGCCGTCGCGGAGCTCGACCTTGTTGATCGCCAGCGTCCGCACCTGCCCGGAGCCGAGCCGGGCGATCCGGGCGAGGCCGTCCTCCGGATGGAGCAGGAACGCGAAGCCCCCGCTCTGCCCGCGGCAGTACACCCCCGCCTCGCCCCCGGACCGGACGGACTCGACCTTGACCTCCATGAGCTGCGACCTTGGCACGTCCGGCACCGGCGCGTCGACGGCCGTCGACGTCGTCGTGGGGAGGACGTGCAGTTCGTATCGGCGGTCGCGGTAGGACGCGTCCCAGGTGGGGGCGGCGGCCGTCTTCCAGCCGGAGTCCTCGTCGCTGAAGTTGTCGTCGAAGACCTCGTCCTTGTCGTCGGGCGGGCCCTTGTGGAAGTTCGCGGCGACCGCGCCGGTGTCCGCGCCGCTGCCGCCGCCGCCCGTCCCGCCGTTCCCGTCGCCGAGGCCGCGCAGGCCCATGAAGCCGGAGACGCCGATCAGGCCGGCGACCGCGACGGCGGCCGTCAGGCCGATGGCGCGCCGGTGCCCGACGCCACGGGACGGGCGCCGCGCCCCCGGCGGGACCGGCATCGCGGACGGGCCCGTCGGCGGGGGCTGGAACGGCGGCACGGTGGTCGGGGCCGTGGCCGGGTCGGCGACGGCCGTCGGCCGCGGGGGCGGCTGCGGCGCCGGGGGCAGCGGCACCGTGACCGGCGCTTCCTCCGCCGGTGCCTCCTCCGCCGGTGCCTCCTCCGCCGAAGGCTCATCGACCGGCGGTGCCACCGCCGCCTCCGCCGGAGCCTCCTCGCCGGTCAGTGACTGGATGAGCTGCTTGACCGTCGGACGCTCGGACGGGTCCTTCGCCAGCGCGCGCGACACGAGGTCGTGCACCGCCGCGTCGAGCCCGTCCAGGTCGGGGTCGGCGGACGTCACCCGGTTGATGATCTCCGGGAGCGTCTCGCCGGCGAACGGGACGCGGCCCGTCCCCGCGTAGGCGACGACGCAGCCCCAGGAGAACACGTCGGCGGCCGGGGTGATCTCCCGGCCGTGCATCAGCTCCGGCGCGATGTAGGCGGGGGTGCCGATGAACTGGCCGGTTCTGGTCGGCCCGTCGCCCGCGTCCAGCGCCCGCGCGATGCCGAAGTCGATCACGCGCGGGCCGGTCGGGGACAGCAGCACGTTGGACGGCTTGAGGTCGCGGTGCACGATCCCGGCGCCGTGGATCGCGCCCAGCGCGGTAGCGATGTTGACCGCGAGCGCCTCCAGGTCGCCGCCGCGCAGCGGCCCGCCCGACCGGACGGCCTCGTCGAGCGACGGCCCGGCGACGTACTCGGTCACCACGTACAGCGGGTCGCCGTCGAGCCGCGCGTCCAGCACCGCGGCGGTGCAGAACCGCCGGACCTGCCGCGCGGCCGTCACCTCGCGGCGGAACCGCTCGTGGAACGCCTCGTCGTCGGCCAGCTCCGGGTTGACGACCTTGACCGCGACGCGCCGTCCGGCGGCGTCCTCGCCGAGGAAGACGGTGCCCATGCCGCCCCGGCCGAGCCGTGCGGTCAGCCGGTACGGGCCGAGCCGGCGCGGGTCGCGGTCGCGAAGGGGGGCCTGCATGGGCGTCTCCCGGAAGCCGAAGGCGTGTGCGCTCAGTCTTTCGGACGTCGGCGGGGGGTGCATCCGTTCCCGGTCGCGGCCCGCGGCCCGCGACCGCCCGTACGCTGAGACCCTGCGGACGGGTCTTGGGAGGAAGCGTGGACGTGACGGACGACGTGCTCGGCCCCGGCTACGAGGCGATCGAGCTGCCGATGGGGCGGGACGCCGAGGGCGAGGTGGTCGCGACGCTGGTGCGGCGGCGCGGCACCGACCCGTCCCGCCGGGCGGTGCTGTACCTGCACGGGTTCGTCGACTACTTCTTCCAGAAGCACCTGGCCGACTTCTACCTGGACCTCGGCTTCGACTTCTACGCGCTCGACCTGCGCAAGTACGGGCGCTCGCTGCGCCCGCACCAGACGCCGAACTACATCGAGAGCCTCTCGGACTACTTTCCGGAGATCGGCGAGGCCGTCCGGATCATCCGGGACGTGGACGGCCACGACGCGCTGCTGCTGAACGGGCACTCCACCGGCGGGCTGATCGCCGCGCTGTGGGCCGACCGGGTGAAGGGGAAGGGCCTGGTGGACGGCCTTTTCCTCAATAGCCCGTTCTTCGACCTCGCCGAGCCGCTCGTGATGCGCAAGGCCGGCGCGGGGCTGGCGCGGGCGCTGCGGTCCCGGTTCCCGAAGGCGAAGCTGCCGGCGGGAGTGTCCGACTTGTACCCGCGCAGCCTCCACCGCGAGCACGACGGCGAGTGGGAGTTCGACCTCGCCTGGAAGCCGCTGCTGGGGTTCCCGGTGCGGGCGGCGTGGCTGGCGGCGGTGCGGCGCGGGCAGCTCCGCCTGCACAAGGGCCTGGACGTGGACGTTCCGGTCCTGGTCATGGCGTCGACGCGGAGCGTCCGCCCGTCCCGCAGGGTGCTGGACGTGACGGGCGCCGACGCGGTGCTGGACGTCGAGCACATGGCCCGGTACGCACCCCGGATCGGGCGGCACGTCACGCTCGTCCGGATCGACGGCGGCCTGCACGACCTGGTGCTGTCGGCCGAGCCCGCCCGGACGCGGGTGTTCGAGGAGCTGGCCCGCTGGACGAACGGCTACCTGCCCGCTCGCTGACCGGCGGCCCGCAGGGGTCAGCCGAGGATCTTCGACATGTCGAAGTCGTCGAAGTCGGCGACGATCTGCTCGGCCGGGTTGCCGCCCCGCTCGACCTGGAGCCCGACCCAGCCGTTGCCGAGCGGCTGGTCGGTGTCGGTCTCGTCGAGGACCTTCTCGCCGTTCACCCAGAGCCGCAGCCGGACCGACGGGCCGTCGTCCAGCCTGCCCTCGCAGGCGGCCTGGACCTTGTTCGGCCCCTTGTCGTCGTAGCCGGGGACCGAGTCGGGGGTCGCGAGGTCCTTCGTGCCGAGATCACCGTTGATCTTGCGGAGCACCGCGCCCTTGCCGTCGTTGCGGATGAGGAACATGTACTGCTTCTTGCCGTCCTCGTCGCCCCGGCACAGGATGCCGAACATGGCGTCCGCGGGGCCCTGCCCGACCGCCACCGTGACGGTCGCGAGCATCGGGTCGGGGAAGTCCTCCCGCTTGTCCTTCGGCACCCAGCGCGCGACGACCCCGGTGTTGTCCTTGGTCTGCATCCGGTACTTGCCGTCGGCGTAGCCGTAGGTCTTGTCGTAGGTGTCGCCCCAGCCGGACGCGGAGTCGGCGAACGCGTCGCCGAACGCGGTCGCCAGGTTCTCGGGCGGGCCGTCCGAGCGGAAGACGGTGAACGCGACGACGGCGAGCAGCACCACGGCGGCGATGGCGGCGCCGCCGATGAGCAGCGGGCGCTGGGGGAGCCCCCCGCCCCGCGGCGGGCCGGACCGGGTGTCGCGGCGGGTGGTGTCGGCGCCGTGCAGGGGGTTGGGCTGCTGCTGGAACACCGTCGGCGCGGTGGCCGTGGCGGACGGCGGCCGGGGCGCCGCCCCGGCGGCTCCCGCCCCCGCAGCCGCCGCGGCGGGGCCGTGCCAGCCCGCCTGGACGGTCTCGGCGAGCGTCGCCGGGTCGGTGGTGCCGTTGCCGACGAGGCGGGCGAGGACGTCCTGGACGGACGGCCGGCGGCGCGGGTCCTTGTCGAGGGCGGCGGCGACGACGTCCCGCAGGCCGGGGTCGAGCCCGTCCAGCTTCGGCTCCTCGTGCACGACCCGGTAGAAGATCTCGGGGACGGTGTTGCCCGCGAACGGCGCGGACCCCGTCCCGGCGTAGGCGACGACGCAGCCCCACGAGAACACGTCGGACGCGGGGCTCACCTGCTCGCCGCGCAGCAGCTCGGGCGGCAGGTAGTTCGGCGTCCCGACGAACTGGCCGGTGCGGGTCGGGCCGTCGGGGGCGTCGAGGGCGCGGGCGATGCCGAAGTCGATGACGCGGGGGCCGGTGGAGGACAGCAGGACGTTGGCGGGCTTGAGGTCGCGGTGCACGATCCCGGCGCCGTGGATGGCGGCGAGGGCGGTGGCGACGCCGACCGCGATGCCCTCCAGGTCCGAGCCCGGCAGCGGGCCGCGCTCGGCGACGGCGCGCTCCAGGCTCGGGCCCTCGATGTACTCGGTGACGACGTACAGGGGGTCGTGGTCGAGTTCGGCGTCGATGACGGGCGCGGTGCAGAACCGGCGGACCTGCCGCGCCGCCGTCACCTCCCGCCGGAACCGCTCCCGGAACGAGCCCTCCCCGGCCAGTTCCCGGTTGATCACCTTCACCGCGACGCGGCGCCCGCCGGCGTCCTCGCCGAGGTAGACCGTGCCCATGCCGCCGCGGCCGAGCCGCCCGATCAGCCGGTAGGGGCCGAGTTCCGCGGGGTCCTCGGGGCGCAGGGCCTCACCGTTCTCTCCTGCGTGCGTGGTCATCGTGATCCTGAAGGGGGAATCGGGGGGAGTGTCTCGTAGCACCCTAGTGTGCTGGACGGCGCCGGGCGGCGCGGACTCAGTCAGCGGCTCCGGCGGGCGCGCGGGAGGGTGCGGAACGGCGGGAGCGCCTCGCCGGTGAGCCCGAACGCGTACGCGATGACGCGGCTCGACCAGCGCTGGCAGCCGACGACGAGCCCGTACAGGGGGCGCGGGTAGCGGCCGGTGAACGGGATCACCAGCCAGCTGAGCGGCATCACGACAACGAGCAGCGCGTACATGGCCAGCATGACGATCAGGTGCGGGAGGACGAGCAGGCCCCTGAGCAGGGTGAACCAGCGCCTCGGGCCCCGCCACTGCGCGGGGAACGGCAGGTCGACCGTGACGGTCTGCTCGCCGGCCCCCGGCTCCGGCTCCCGCGCCGCGACGGGCTCGGGGACGGGCGGCGGCTGCTCGGCGCCCTGGACGGCTCCGGCTCCGGCTTCGGAGGCGGGCGGCGGCTCCGCGGCCGCGGCCGGGGCCGGTTCGGGGGCGGCCGGCCCGGGGGCCGGATGCGCCCCCCGCCACGACATCGAGATCGTCTCGGCGGCGCGCTCCGGGTCGGCGTGCTCCTGCCCGACGAGGCGGGTGAGGAGCTGCCGCGCGGTCGGCCGGGCGGCGGGGTCCTTGCCGAGCGCGGCGGCGACGACCTCGCGCAGCCGCGGGTCGAGGCCGGCGAGGTCGGGCTCCTCGTGGCCGATGCGGTGGAACGTCTCCGCGACCGTCTTGCCCTGGAACGGGGGCCGGCCCGTCCCGGCGTAGGCGACGACGCAGCCCCACGAGAACACGTCCGACGCCTGCTCGACCGGTTCGCCGCGCAGCACCTCGGGCGCGATGTAGGACGGCGTCCCGACGAACTGGCCGGTGCGCGTCGGCCCGTCGGGGGCGTCGAGGGCGCGGGCGATGCCGAAGTCGATGACGCGGGGGCCGGTGGACGAAAGCAGCACGTTGGCGGGCTTGAGGTCGCGGTGCACGATCCCGGCGCCGTGGATGGCGGCGAGCGCGGTGGCGACCCCGACCGCGATGCCCTCCAGGTCGGAGCCGGGCAGCGGCCCCTTCTCCCGGACGGCCTTGTCCAGGCTCGGCCCGTCGATGTACTCGGTGACGATGTACGGCGGGTCCTGGTCGAGCTCGGCGTCCAGGACGGGCGCGGTGCAGAACCGGTGGACGCGCCGCGCGGCGGTCACCTCCCGGCGGAACCGGGCGAGGAACGCCGGCTCGCCGGCGAGGTCCCGGTTGACGACCTTCACCGCGACCCGCCGGCCGTCGGGCTCGGCGCCGAGGTAGACGGTGCCCATGCCGCCGCGGCCGAGCCGCCCGAGCAGGCGGTAGGGGCCGAGGACGCGGGGCTCGTCCTGCTCCAGGGGGCCGGCGGCGGTCGTCGTCATGGGGGGCGGGCTCCTCAGATGATCGTCTTTGGGCCCAGCCTAAGGGAGCCGGGGGAGGCCCGGCGGGCCGGTCAGGGAATCAGCAGGAGCTTGCCGGTGGTGCGCCGGGCCTGCAGATCGGTGTGCGCGGCGCCCGCGTCGGCGAGGTCGTAGCGGTGCCCGACGTGCACGTTCAGGGCGCCGGACGCGATCCAGCCGTAGACGTCGGCGGCGCGCTCCAGCAGCTCCTCGCGCTTCTCCACGTAGTGGGCGAGCGTCGGCCGCGTCAGGAACAGCGACCCCGCCCTGTTGAGGCGCTGCGGGTCGAACGGCGGCACCGGGCCGCCCGCCGCGCCGTACAGCGCGAGGGTGCCGCGCCGCCGCAGGCTCTCCAGGCTCCCGTCGAAGGTGGGCGCGCCGACGCCGTCGTACACGGCGGCGACGCCCTCGCCGCCGGTCAGCTCCCGCACCCGGGCGGCGAAACCGTCGTAGGGCATCGTGACGTCCGCGCCCGCGTCCTTGGCGAGCCGCTCCTTCTCCGGGGTGGACGCCGTGCCGATCACGCGGGCGCCGAGCGCCTTGGCGGTCTGGGTGAGCAGCAGGCCCATGCCGCCCGCCGCCGCGTGGACGAGGACGGTGTCGCCCGGCTGGATCGGATACGTCGACCGGGTCAGGTAGTGCGCGGTCATGCCCTGCAGCAGCGACGCCGCCGCGTCCTCCAGCCCGACGCCGTCCGGGACGGGGACGGCCCGCTCCACCGGGACGACGGCCTGCGCCGCGTAGGCGCCGTGCACGTCGGCCCAGGCGACGCGGTCGCCGACCGAGAACTCGCGGACGCCCTCGCCGACGGCCGTGACCGTGCCGGCCGCCTCCATGCCCGGCGTGTACGGGAGGTCGTGCGGGTAGGCGCCCGTCCGGAAGTACACGTCGATGAAGTTGACGCCCGCCGCCGCCACGTCGACCAGTACCTCGCCGGGGCCCGGCTCGGGAGCGGGACGCTCCGCGGGCTCCAGGACCTCGGGTCCGCCGTTCCGGGTGATGACGATCGCGCGCATGCGCCCTCCTGCTGCTCGATGGCCGGCGATCAAGGAGAACCCGGAGCCGCCGGCGGTTGTTCCGGGTTCTGCCCCGGTTCCCGCTCAGACCCAGTCGCGCATCGTGCGGCCCGCGACGGTGACGGCCTCCTCGACGCGGGCCGCGACCGTCCCGGCGTCCCAGATCTCCCGGCGGGCGCACTCCTCGAACGCGACCTTCACCGCCGCCAGGTAGAACGCGACGAGGATCCGCGGCCGCAGGTCGTCGGCCGGGTCGACGCCCTCGCGGCGGGCGATCTCGACGGCGAGCGCCTCCGCCGACGCCGAGTAGCGCGCCATCTGCGCGGCCATCAGCGACGGCGTCGACTCGATCACCTGCCGGACGCGGCGGAACCGGACGCTGTCCGCCGGGTCGCCCTCGGCGATCGTCTCCAGCACGACGCGCAGCGACTCGAACAGCGCGGCGAAGGGCCGCTCCCCGGCCGGGCGGGCCGCGAGCGCCTCGCCGAGCAGCTGGTCGTGCTCGGCGAGGAAACCGGTGACGACGTCCTCCTTGGTGGCGAAGTAGCGGAAGAACGTCCGCTGCGACACCTCCACCGCCGCCACGATCTCGTCGATCGTCGTGGCCTCGTAGCCCTTGGCGAGGAACAGCTCCAGGGCGGCGTCGATGAGCGCGAGGCGGGTCCGCTGCTTCTTGCGCTCGCGGAGGCCGGCCAGCGCGCGCTCCTGCGCCGACGAGGTGCCGTGTGTGGGGCCGGACGGGTCGCCGGCGGGGACGGCGCTCATCGGCTCGCTCCTTCTATCTGCCTGGCATGGGCACATGATGCCCGTCTCACAGAGGCTTCTATCACGGACGAACCCTCCGGATGCGCGGCGGGTTCCGCCCGCTGGAAGGTCCGTCGCGCGACGGGCGCGCACGCGCTCGCGGGGGACCATCCTCGCGGGTCCGGGAAACACCCGGCCCACTCTCCGGATTCCCCCTCCGCGATCGCGGCCGACCGGTCATGCTGAAGTCCGGTCACCATTCGTCGCCGGATGATCGCCCAAGGTCATGCGGGGCGCGGACCGTTGGTGAGGCGGCTGATGTGTCTGTAGTGGGTGGGCGGGAGACCGCCGAGGCGCGCCGGCGTCACCTCGCGGCGCTCGCCCGCGAGGTCGAGGCCCGGGGGCTCGCGTGGCGGTTCGCCGGGCCGGACGAGTCGCTGCTGGCCGTCTACGGCCCGCGGACGCGGCGCCGGGTGATGGTCGTCGCGACCCCCGCCGGCGAGGGCTGGTCCTACCTGTGGCCGGGCGGCGGCATCGCCGACGTGGCCGACGCGGAGGGCGCCGCCGACGAACTGACCCGGCTGCTGACCTGATCCCGCCTTGCTCCCGGGGCGGCGGCTTCCCTAGACTCCGAGGCGAACGTTTGTTCGAACGTCCGCATGTCCTTCCCCCGTGCGGTGTGCGCGAGGGGGAGGCAGATGACACGCGTGTTCGGCGATCCGGTCGAGGTCTGGGTGAGCGACGGCCGTCCGGTCCGGTTCGTCTGGCGCGGCCGGCTCTACGCCGTGCGGCGGGTGCTGGAGCACTGGGTCACGACCCGTGACTGGTGGCGGGAGCAGCAGCCCGCCGGCGAGGCCACCGGGGAGCGGGAGTTCTGGCGGGTCGAGGCGAGCCCGGACAGGGAGATCGGCGTCTACGAGCTGCGTTATGACGCCGCCGGCGACAGCTGGCTGCTCTCCCGGGTATGGGACTGACGTGCACATTCATGTCGCTTCGTGCTATTCGCTCCGCTACGGCGTCGCCCCGCCGGCGGCGCTGGCGGAGCGCGCGGCCGGCCTCGGCATGGAGACGCTCGCGCTGACCGACCGCGACGGGCTGTACGGCGCCGTCCGGCACGTCCTGGCGTGCGCGGACGCGGGCATCGGGGCGGTGGTCGGGGCCGATCTCCGGGTCGTCTCCACCGGCGAGGAGCGCGTCGTGGTGCTCGCCGAGGGCCGGGCCGGGTGGCGGTCGCTGTGCCGGCTGGTGTCGGCGGCGCACGCGGCGGGCGGGCGCGGGAACCCGGTGGTGACGCGGGAGATGGTCGGCGCGCACGCCGAGGGGCTGATCGTGCTGCTCGGCCCGGCGTCCGACGTGGGGCGCGCGGTCGCCGGGCGGCGCCCCGACGTCGCGGCGGCGCGGCTGGACGCCTGGCGCGCCACCGCCGAGACCGCGGTGGAGATCGTGAACCACCACGGCCGGGGCGACGGGCCGCGCGCCGCGCGGATGCTCGCGCTCGCCCGCGCCGCCGGGGTGCCCGCGGTGCTCGGCAACGCCGTCCGCTACCTGGAGCCCGCCGACCACCCGGTCGCGCAGGTGCTGGACGTCACCCGCAAGCTCGTCCCGCTGGACCGGCGCCACCTGGAGGACCAGACCGGGCACGCCTACCTGAAATCGGTCCCGCAGCTGCGCCGGGCGGCGGAGCTCGCCTGCGGCCCGGACGAGGCGGACGCGCTGCTCGCGGCGACGCGGCGGCTGTCCGAGCGCTGCGTCCTGGACCCGGGCCGCGACCTCGGCATGGACGACGTCCACCTGCCCGCCGCCGGTGACGACCCGTACGCGCGGCTCACCGCCCGGTGCGCGGACGGGATGGCCCGGCGCGGGCTCGCCGGCTCGGCGCGGGCCGCCGGGCGGCTGGAGGCCGAGCTCGGCGTCATCGCCCGCAAGGGCCTGGCCTCCTACTTCCTCACGGTCGCCGACGCCGCCGCGCTGATCAGGGAGCGCGGCATCCGCTGCGCGATCCGCGGCTCCGGCGCGGGCAGCCTGGTCAACTACCTGCTGGGCATCGGCGACCTCGACCCGCTGCGCCACGACCTGCTCATGGAGCGGTTCCTCGCCGACAGCCGGGAGGGGCTGCCCGACATCGACCTGGACGTGGAGTCGGCGCGGCGGCTGGAGGCGTACCAGGCCCTGTTCGACCGGTTCGGCGCCGAGAGCACGGCGTGCGTGTCGATGATGGAGACCTACCGGGCGCGCAGCGCGCTCCGCGACGTCGGCAACGCCCTCGGGCTCCCGCCCGCCGAGATCGACGCGATCGCCAAGGCGTTCCCGCGGATCCGGGCGAGCCAGATCCGCACGGCGCTGGACGACCTGCCCGAGCTGCGGCAGAGCAACCTTGCGGCGGGCCGGCTGGAGGTGCTGTTCCGGATCGCCGAGCGGCTGGACGGCCTGCCCCGCCACATCGCGATGCACCCGTGCGGCGTCCTGCTGTCGAACCCGACCCTGCGGGACCGGACGCCGATCGAGCAGGCCGCCGTCGGGTTCCCGATGAGCCAGTTCGACAAGGACGACGTCGAGACGATGGGGCTGCTGAAGCTCGACGTCCTCGGCGTCCGGATGCAGTCGGCGATGGCGCACGCGGTCGCGGAGGCCGCTCGGGTGTCGGGGGAGCGGATCGTGCTGGAGGACGTCCCGCGCGACGACCCGGCGACGTTCGCGCTGATCCGCACGTCCCGGACGCTCGGCTGCTTCCAGATCGAGTCGCCCGGCCAGCGCGACCTGATCGGCCGGCTCCAGCCCCGCGACCTGGACGACCTGGTGATCGACATCTCGCTGTTCCGGCCCGGCCCGGTCAACTCCGACATGGTGTCGCCGTTCCTGGAGGCCCGCGCCGGGACCCGCGAGCCCGCCTACCCGCATCCCGACCTCGAACCGGCGCTGCGGGAGAGCCTCGGCGTGGTCGTGTTCCACGAGCAGGTGCTCCGCGTCATCGACGTGATGACCGGGTGCGGACTGTCGCGGGCGGAGGCGGCGCGGCGGAGCCTCGGCGGCGAGCGGGGCCAGGCCGTCGTCGGCGCCTGGTTCCGGGAGCGGGCGCTGGCGCGCGGCTACGACGCGGCGACCGTCGACGGCGTCTGGCGGATGCTGACGGCGTTCGGCGCGTTCGGCTTCTGCAAGGCGCACGCGGCGTCGTTCGCGCTGCCCACCTACCAGTCGGCCTGGCTGAAGCGCCACCATCCGGCCGCCTTCTACGCGGGCGTCCTCACCCATGACCCCGGCATGTACCCCAAGCGGGTCATCCTCGACGACGCGCGGCACTTCGGCGTGCCGATCCTGCCGCTGGACGTCAACCGGTCGGCCGCCGCCTGGCACGCCGAACCCGTCTCGGCGGGCGGCCCGGCCGGGATCCGGGTCGCGCTGAGCGAGGTCAAGGGCATCTCCGAGGCCGAGGTCGGGAAGATCGTCGAGGCGCGGCCGTACGCGTCGCTGGGCGACTTCTGGCGCCGCGCCCGCGTCTCCCGCCCGACCGCCGAGCGGCTCGTGCTGGCCGGGGCGTTCGACGCCGTCCACGACCGGGTCCCGCGCCGCGACCTGCTCTGCCGCGTCGGCGCCCTCGACCGCGCCACCGCCCGCGCGGCCCCGGTCGAGGGGCAGCTCGCCCTCGCCGACGACGCCGGGCTGGAGCTCGACCTCGCCGAGGAGATCCCGGCGGGGGAGCTGCCGCCGATGACGCCGGCCGAGGTCGTCGAGGCGGAGCTGGACATCCTCGGCATGGACGTCAGCCGGCACGTGCTGACCTTCTACGCCGGGCTGCTCGCCGCGCTCGGCGTGGTCCGCGCCGCCGACCTGCCGGGACGCCCCGCCGGGAGCGAGGTCCTGGTCGCCGGGGTGAAGGTCGCCACGCAGACCCCGGCGGTACGGTCCGGGCAGCGGGTCATCTTCGCCACGCTGGACGACGCGACCGGCCCCGTCGACCTCACCTTCTTCGAGTCGGTGCAGGACCGGTGCGCCGCCACGGTGTTCGGCTCCTGGCTGCTCGTCGCCCGGGGCCGCGTCCGCCATGCCGGTGACTCCGCCGTCTCGATCACCGCGAACGCCTGCTGGGACCTGAACGCCCTGAACGAGGAGTGGTGCCGCGGAGGGCCGGACGCCCTCCGCGCCGCGCTGCGGGGCGCCGCGCCGCGGGGCCGGCCGGTGGGGCGCCGGATCGTCCAGCCGACGGGCTTCGCGATGTCGCCGTACTCCGACATCGGCCACGCGGGCCCGGCCGTCAAGCGCCCGCCGCGGGCCGCGCTCTGGCACGCCAGCCCCGGCTCCTCCGGCTCCTAGCCGGAGCGGGGCGGGGCGGGCCGCCCGGCTAGGTGTCGCGGGTGAGCTGGAGGCGGGTGATCTGGAAGACGGTGGCCATGCACAGCGCGGCGGCCAGCGCCTGGAACGCGGCGGCGGCGACGCCGACGTGGACGTCGAAGCGCGCCTCGGCGAGGGTGTCGACGCTGCCGTGCGTGAACGCGCGGCCGAGGAGCAGGCCGAGCAGGGCGCAGCACCACCAGGCCGCCACGACGAGGCCGGCGGCCTGGCGCTCGGCCGTCCGGTACCGGCCGCTGTTCACCCACACCTCGTAGACCATCCGGGGCGGCAGCCACAGGTTGACGACCGGCATGAACCAGCCGAGCAGCACCCAGGAGCGGTGGTGGCGGTGCGGCCCCGGCGACTGCCGGAACGCCCGCCACAGCCAGGTCAGGTAGAGCAGCCCGGTCACCCCGGCCATGATCGCGGCGATCGTGAACACGTCCGCGTAGGGGGCGAGGGCCTGGCCGGTGGCCGCCGGGTCGTAGCTGTCGTGCGTCGCCCCGCGCAGCGGGTGCGCGAGCCGCAGCAGGCTGATCCCCGAGCCGAGCGCGACGAACGCGTTGAACCCGAGCAGCATGAACACGGCCACGCCGACCGCGCGGAAGTCCCGGCGGCGCGCCCACGCGCCGCAGCCGGGGCACCGGTCGACCTCCGTCGGGATGATGTCGCCGCACAGCGCGCACGGCATGGTCCACCTCCCTGGTCTCATGGCTCGCTCGCTGTCACCCGGTTCTCGCCCACCGGCCCTCGCGGGTCGCCGGTCTTTGCTGTTCGCTGCTTCGGATACTACGTACGTTTGACTCGCGCGACCCCACGCGGGTTCGCGGTCTCACCGGATCGTCACATCTGGAACACGAACCGTGTGGCGGCGAAGGCCAAGGCGGCGGTGACGGCGGCCCAGGCGGCGAGCCGGCCGAGGCCACCTGTGGACAGCAGCCGCTCCGGCCGGAACCGGGTCACGGCCAGCAGGCCCCACCACTCGGCGGCCAGCGCGACCGTCGCGTGCAGCGAGCCGAAGCCGATCAGCGCGAAGAGCAGGACGACGCCCGCCGGGGTCGCGGTGTGCGCGAACAGCGCCGGGCCCCGGGCCGGCCCGGGCAGGCCGCGGCGCAGCCCCGCGAGGACGGCGCCCCAGCCGGCGGCGCACAGCGCCCAGACGACGAGGACGGCGACGGGCAGCCCGTTCAGCGATTCCGGTGCCAGTGCCGTGTCCCTTCCCCCGAGTGCCTCCCCTTCGCGTTCCCGCCCCACATGCCCGTGGCGGGGCGGTCAGATCATGAGGCCCGACTCCCATGCCCAGGCGGCCGTCTCCACCCGGTTCCGGGTGCCCAGCTTGCGGTGGACGCTCCCGAGATGCGTCTTGACCGTGGACAGCGACACGAACAGCTCGCCCGCGATCTCCTCGTTCGTCCGCCCGCGCGCGACCCGCTTCACCACGTCCAGCTCCCGGTCGGTGAGCGGCTCGCGGGGCGGCGCGGCGGCCGGGCGGGGCCGCGCCAGCCGCTCCAGCAGCCGCACGGTGATGGACGGCGACACCAGCGACCCGCCGCTCGCCGCCGCGCGGACCGCCTCCACCAGCAGCGCGGGGCCGCTGTCCTTCAGCAGGAACCCGACCGCGCCGCCGCGCAGCGCCCCGTACACGTACTCGTCCATGTCGAACGTCGTGACGATCACCACGCGGAGCGGGTCGGGGACGCCCGGACCGGCCAGCGCGCGGGTCGCCGCCAGCCCGTCCATCACCGGCATCCTGATGTCGAACAGGCACACGTCGGGACGGAGCCGGCGGGCCAGCGCGACGGCCGCGGCGCCGTCGGCGGCCTCCCCGACCACGGTCATGTCGGGCTGCGAGTCGACGATCATCCGGAACCCGGTCCGGACCATCTCCTGGTCGTCGGCGACGAGGACGCGGATGCTCACCCGGCCGATTCTGTCAGCTCCCGCCGGGCCGCCGCTCCCCGGCCGGGAGCACCGCGACGACCTCCCAGCCGCCCTCGGGGCGCGGGCCCGCGCGCAGCCGCCCGCCCGCCGCGCCGACCCGCTCCGCCAGCCCGGTGAGCCCGAACCCGCCGGACGGCAGCCGTCGGCCGCGGCCCCGCCCGTCGTCGCGCACCGCCACCTCGACGTCGGCGCCCGCCCGTCCGAGCGTGACCCGCACGGTCGCGGCGTCGGCGGCGTGCTTGCGGATGTTGGTCAGCGCCTCCTGCACCACCCGGTGCGCCGACGCCGCCACCTCCGGCGGCAGCGCGCCGAGGTCGGGCGCGAGCGTCAGCGTCGCCGGCGGGTGGGCGAACCCGGCGACGAGGTCGCGGAGCTGCCCGAGGTCGCCGACGGGGCGGGTGGCGGCGCCGCCGTCGGGGAGGGCGTCCCCGTCCGGGGCGTTGACGTGCTGCGCGTCCCGCAGCAGGCCGACCATGCGGCGCATCGAGGTCAGCGCCTCGGTGCCGGCCTTCTCGATGCCGCCGAACATGCGGTCCAGGTCCTCCGGCGACTGGCCCGCGCCCGCCTGCGCCGCGAACCGCGCCGCCTGCGCCTGGACGACGATGCCCGTCACGTGGTGGGCGACGAAGTCGTGCAGGTCGCGGGCCAGCTCCAGCCGCTCGTCCCGGCGCGCCGCCGCGAGCGACCGGGACCGCCGGGCGTCCAGCGCCCGCAGGTACAGGCCGATGCCGAGGGCGATCGACACGGTGATGCCGAGCGGCGCGCTGATCAGCGCCCCGGCGAGCGCCGACCAGCGCAGCGGCGTCGCCAGCACCGCGGCGCCGAGCAGCGCCGCCAGCGGGACGAGGTGCTCGCGGCGCGCCTTCCACATCGTCCGGCTGATGGCGATCAGCAGCCCGCCGACCTCCGCGAGCACGCTCGGCGCGGTGTAGTCGGGGCGCACCGCGAGCCCGAGGTACAGGGTGCTGGACGCCGACAGCGCCCCCGCCGCGACCGCCCACGGGACGACCCGCCCGGCCACGGCCGCGACGCTGGCGACGGCCGCGACGACCAGCAGCCACAGGGTGGGCATGTCCCGCACCATCGCGACCAGGCAGCCGAGCAGGTACAGGCCCGCGAAGCCCAGGTACGCGGCGCGCATCAGGCAGCCGCCCACCGAATGGATGCGGTCCAGCCGTGTCCCCAGGTCGCTCACGGTGATGCAGGGTACGGCCTGCCGGGGACCCGCCGGATCGGCCGAACGGCCGATCCCGGGCCGGCGCGGCCCCCGGCCCGCCGTCGCGCTCCGTGATCATCGGCGCCTCGCGCCCGCCGGGCCGCTCGAATAAAGGTTCGAAAATGTCAGAGGTGCCCCGTAGCGTTGACCTTGTGATTTGGGAGACACCTGGGAACAGGCGTCGAACCGAGTGGCTTGTAACCACGTACCTAGGGGTATGTGACTGACGGTGGCACCCGCAGAGGCGCGGGCGCCACCGGGTCAAGGAAGGGGTGTTGGCAGTGAGCGCAGCGACCGGCACGTTCCATCTCTCCCACCCGCGGCTGGACGGGCCCGCCGAGCGGACCGTCGTCGAGCCGTGGCTCACCGAGCTCTCTCATGCGACGCTGAACGCCTACACCGACCCCGAGCCGTCGCTGGCCGCGGTCGAGGCCCTGCCCCTGCGTCCGCAGCCCGCGCCGGCCCGCCGCGTCGCCGTGGCGGCCTGACAAAGCCACCCGGAAGGGGATCGGGCATCGCCCCGATCCCCTTTTCCCGGCCCTGCTGTCTCATATATTGATACATGATTCTCAAACTATGAGAAGCGGGCGTACGGTGGGGGCACCGAGGACAGAGAGGTGATCCCGATGCCGGCCTACACCCACGGCCACCACGAGAGCGTCCTGAGCTCCCACCAGTGGCGCACGGTCGAGAACTCCGCCGCCCACCTGATCGAGCACCTGCGCCCCGGCCTGTCGGTCCTGGACGTCGGCTGCGGCCCCGGCACGATCACCGCCGGCCTGGCCGAACGCGTCGCCCCCGGCCGCGTCGTCGCCGCCGACGCCGCCGAGTCCGTGCTGGACGAGGCGCGCAAGAGCACCGCCGCCCTGGCCAACGTCGAGTTCGCGGTGGCCGACGTCCACGCGCTGGACTACCCCGACGGCACCTTCGACGTCGTCCACGCGCACCAGGTGCTCCAGCACGTCGCCGACCCCGTCCAGGCACTGCGGGAGATGCGCCGCGTCACGCGGCCCGGCGGC
Organism: Actinomadura sp. NPDC049382; assembly: GCF_040677125.1. Lineage (NCBI taxonomy): Bacteria > Bacillati > Actinomycetota > Actinomycetes > Streptosporangiales > Thermomonosporaceae > Actinomadura > Actinomadura sp. NPDC049382. The sequence continues at coordinate 86,353 of NZ_JBFARO010000018.1, read as the reverse complement.
GTCGTCGCCGCGCGCGACGCCGACTTCGGCGCCATGGTCTGGTATCCGGAGCCGCCCGGCATGGACGCCTGGCTGCCCATCTACTACAAGGTGGCGCGGGGTAACGGCGGCGAGCCCGACGCGGGCCGGCGCCTGGTCTCCTGGGCCCGCGCCGCCGGCTTCACCGACGTCACCGCGTCCGCCTCGTCCTGGTGCTACGCCACGCCCGCGGAGCGCGAATGGTGGAGCGAGTCCTGGGGCGGCCGCATGGTCCGGTCCTCGGTGGCCGACCACGCCGTGGCCGGCGGCCACGCGACCCGCGACGAGCTGGACCGCGTCTACGCGGGCTGGAAGTCCTGGGCCGCCGCCGAGGACGGCTGGTTCGCCGTCACCCACGGCGAGGTGATCTGCCGCGCCTGACCCTCACATCGCCCAGCGCCGGAACCCGCCCTCGGAGTTGACGACCTGGCCGGTGATCCAGTGGCCTTCGTCCGACACCAGCCACCGCACGAGCCGGGCCACGTCGTCCGGCGCGCCCCAGCGCCCGAACGGCAGGGCCCGCCCGACCCGCTCGGTCAGCTCCTCGTCCGCCCAGCCGGTGTCCACCGGGCCCGGATTGACGGCGTTCACGGTGATCTTCCGGTCGGCCAGCGCGTCGGCGAGCGTCAGCGTCATCTGCTGGATCGCGCCCTTGCTGACCGCGTAGGGGATCTCCCGCACCATCGGCCCGAGGTGCTGGCCCGAGGTGAACAGCACGATCCGCCCGCCCGGGCGCGCGTCGTCGTGCGCGGCGGCGAACGCCTGGGCGAGCAGGACGCTCGCCCGTGCGTTCACCGCCCAGCACAGGTCCAGCTCCGCCGCCGTCACCTCGCCGAGCGTCCCGAGGGCGCTGCGGGCGTGGTTGGCGACGACGGCGTCCACCGCGCCGAACCGCTCCACCGCCTCCCGGACGACCCGCCCGGGCGCGTCCGGCTCGGCGAAGTCCGCGGCGACATGGGCGAGGCGGGGGCCGGTCCCGCCGAGCGCCGCCAGGACGTCCTCGACGGGCTCGGCGCCCCACGGCTGCTCCTCGTCGTGCGGCGTCCACGACTGCGCCAGCACGCTCGCGCCCGCGGCGAGCAGCTCCCGGGCGATCGCGAACCCGATCCCCGCCCGCCGGCTCACGCCGGTCACCACCGCCACCCGCCCGGCGAGCGGTTCCATGATCGTCATGCCCCCAGGGTAGGCGGGGGCCGGGCGGTCAGAAGGGGTCGGTGAGGTCGCCCAGCTTGTCGGTCAGCTCCAGGTTGTGGGAGTAGTCGACGGGGACGGTGACGACGGAGACGGCGTCCTCGGCCAGCGCCTTGCGGAGGGTGGGCAGCAGCTCGCCGGCGGACTCCACGCGGTACCCGTGGGCGCCGAAGCTCTCCGCGTACTTCACGAAGTCGGGGTTGCCGAACGCGACGTGGGAGCTGCGGCCGAGTTCGAGGTCCATCTTCCAGCCGATCAGGCCGTAGGCGGAGTCGTCCCAGATCAGCACGGTGATCGGGATGTTCTCGCGGACGGCGGTCTCCAGCTCCTGCGAGTTCATCAGGAACGCGCCGTCGCCGGTCGCGGCGAGCACGCGGCGGTCGGGGCGGGCGAGCTTGGCGGCGATCGCGCCCGGCACGGCGAAGCCCATCGACGACAGGCCGTTGGAGACCAGCAGCGTGTTCGGCTCGTAGGTCGGGTACATGCGGGCCATCCACATCTTCACCGCGCCGGTGTCGGCGAGGACGATGTCCTCGCGGCCCATGGCGGCGCGGATGTCGGCGACGACGCGGCGCGGCGACAGCGGGTGGCCGTCCTCGGCGGCGCCCTCGGCGAGCTCCTCGCGGAGCAGCTCGCGGATCCGGCGGCTCGTCGGCGGACGGCGGTGGGCGCGGTCCGCCCCGGTGTCGTCGAAGCGGCGGTGCACCGCGTCGGCGAGCGCGTACAGCGACCGGGAGATGTCGCCCTGGATGCCGACCTCGACCGGGTAGTGCTCGTCGACCTCGGCGGGGAACTGGTGGATGTGGATGATCTTCTTGTCGGCGGTGGGGTTGACCTTGACGGGGTCGAACTCCTGGAGCTCGTAGCCGACGGCGATCAGCACGTCCGCCTCGTCGAAGCCGAAGCTGACGTAGTCGCGCCGCATGAAGCCGACGGCGCCGAGGGCGTTGCGGTGGTCGTCGGGGAAGACGCCCTTGCCGTTGAACGTGGTCGCGACCGGCAGGCCGAGGTGCTCGGAGAAGTGGACCAGCGCGGCGCTCGCGCCGGCGCGGGTGGCGCCGTGCCCGGCGAGGACGATCGGCCGCCGGGCGAGCGCGAGCACGTCGGCGGCGCGGGCGATCTGGGACGGCGACGGCTCCTGCGCCCGGACGGTGTTCACCGGCAGCGGCGCGAGGCCCGGGTCCACCTCCGCCGCCTCGACGTCCTCGGGGATGGCGAGGTAGACGGCGCCGGGCCGCTCGGTCTGCGCGGTCTTGAACGCCTTGCGCACCATCTCCGGCAGCGCCTCGGCGCGCGGCGCCAGCTCCGCCCACTTGGTGATCGGCCGGAACAGCGACACCAGGTCGATGATCTGGTGCGACTCCTTGTAGATGCGGTCCAGCCCGACCTGCGCGGAGATCGCCACGACGGGCGTGCTGTTGGTGGTGGCGTCCGCGACGCCGAGCTGCAGGTTGATCGCGCCGGGCCCGAGGGTCGCGGACGCCACCCCGGCGCGGCCGGTGAGCCGGCCGTAGATCTCCGCCATGAACGCGGCGCCCTGCTCGTGCCGGACGAGGATGTAGCGGATCGACGAGTCGTTCAGCGCGTCGACGAAGTGGATGTTCTCCTCGCCGGGAATGCCGAAGACGTACTCGACCCCCTCCGCCTCAAGGGTCCTGACGAGCAGCCGGGCGGCGGTCTCCTGCGTGGACATCGTGTGTCCCATCTCCAGTCCGCGAATCGTGGTGCGTGTCTCTGGGTGCCTTCGGTGCAGCACCCGGAGACATGCCTCGATTCCGCGCGGTGATGTGCAGTTGATCTCGTCGAGAACCGCCGCCGGCGGGCGGCGGCGCCGTCAGGAGTCGGCCAGGTCCTTGATGGCGCGCAGGGTCGGCTCGTCCCGCACCCCGGCGATCAGCACGGTGCTGACCGGGCTGTCGCGCCAGAGCTGGAGCCGCTCCTTGATCCGGCCGAGCGGGCCGAGCAGGGAGATGGCGTCGGCCAGCTCGTCCGGCACGGCCTTGAACGCCTCGTCGCGGCGGCCGGCCAGGAACAGCTCCTGGACGCGCTGGGCCTGCTCCGCGAAGCCGAGCCGGCCGATCAGGTCGAGGTGGAAGTTGCGGTCCTTGGCGCCCATCCCGCCGATGTAGAACGCGAGCGGCATCTTGGCGAACTCCAGCGCCGAGGCGAGGTCGTCGGTGACGATCGTGGTGACGGTCGCGGCGATCTCGAAGCCGTCCGGGCGGTTCGCGAGCGACGCGCCGAAGACGGAGTCGATCTGCTGCGGGTCGACGAACAGCGGCAGCCAGCCCTGCGCGACCTCGGTGGACAGCGCGACGTTCTTCGGCCCCTCGGCGCCCAGGTAGACGGGGATCTCCGAGCGGACGGGGTGCACGATCGACTTCAGCGGCTTGCCGAGCCCGGCGCCGCCGGGGTAGGGCAGCGGGTAGTGCGGGCCCTCGCTGGTCACTGGCCCTTCGCGGCGCCAGATCTGCCGGACGATGTCGAGGTACTCGCGGGTGCGGGCGAGCGGCTTCGGGAACGGCTGCCCGTACCAGCCCTCGACGACCTGCGGCCCGGACGCGCCGAGGCCGAGGATCACCCGTCCGCCGGACAGCGCGTCCAGGGTGAGCGCGTGCATCGCGGTGGCCGCCGGGGTGCGCGCCGACATCTGCACGACGGCGGTGCCGAGCTTGATCCGGGAGGTGCGGGCGGCGTACCAGGCCAGCGGGGTGAACGCGTCGGAGCCGTACGCCTCGGCGGTGAACACCGAGTCGTAGCCGCAGCGCTCGGCGGCCAGCACCGTCTCGGTCTGGTCGTCGGGTTCGCCCTGCCAGTAGCCGACGTTGATGCCGAGCTTGAGTTCCGCGGTCACGTTCACCCTCCGGTTGTCGACGCACCGCGATACTAGAACACGTTCTAGTTTCTCGGAAGGGGGACCCGGTGGGCGGACGCGCCCGGGGGCCGCGGCGGGCGCGTCGCCCGCCACGGCCCCCGGCCGGTCGCTAGCTCTCCTTGATCGCGTCCAGCAGGCCCCGCCAGGCGGCCGGCGTCAGCACCAGGGCCGGTCCGGCGGGATCCTTGGAGTCGCGCACCGCGCGGAGGGTGCGGGTCAGTGGCGCCACCTCGACGCACTGGTCACCGCTACCGCTGCGGGACGACTTGCGCCAGACGGCGCCGGTGAGTTCGCGCTGCAGGTTGGTCACGGGCTGCTCCTTGCTGCCTCGGCTATGAGGTGCGCGGAATCCTCGGGGGACAGGGCGTCCGCCTCGATGCGATCGAAGCGGTCCCTATGCTTCGCTATTTCCTCGGCGCTCTCAAGGTAAACGTCACCCATAGTGCCCTCGACGTAGGCGATATCGGGGTCTGCGGGGTCTGGATACGACAATATGGTGAAACGTCCGTCTAGGCCCGCATGTGCCGCTGATTTATACGGAAGTACCTGAATCGTCACGGTTGGGTGGGTCTGCCCGATGGTGGCGAGCGACTCCAGCTGCGCTCGCATCACCTCCACGCCGCCGATCGGGCGGTGCAGCACCGCCTCGTCGAAGATGACCTGGAGGCGCGGCGCGTCGGCGCGGTCCAGCAGCGCCTGCCTGATCTTGCGGGCGGCGATGCGGCGCTCGATGTCCTCCTGGGCGGGCAGCAGCCGGCCCGCCGTGATCACGGCGCGGGAGTACGGCTCGGTCTGCAGCAGCCCGTGCACGAGTTGCGGGTCCCAGGTGCGGATGTGGGACGCCTCGTCCTCCAGCGCGACGTAGCTGCCGGCGAAGACGTCCTGGTAGGCGGTCCACCAGCCGCGCTGGCCCGCCTGCCGGGCGAGGGTGATGAGCGCGTCGCGGTCCGGGCTCGGGACCCCGTAGAGGTCGAGGATGTCGGCGATGTCGCCGGGCTTCGGGCGGGTCTGGCTGGTCTCGAGGCGGGAGACGGTGGCGCGCGACCAGTCCAGCCGGTCCGCCACCTCCTGCAGGGTCAGGCCCTGCTCCTCGCGCAGCTTGCGGAGCTCCCGCGCGAGGCGGCGGCCACGGACGGTGGGGCGGTAAGTCATGGCAGTGGAGTCTTGCGACTCTCGCCGCCCGTCACAACGCGATTGGCCAACCCCGCGCTCCGTGCGGGGCAATTCCGGGAAGAGGCTTGCGATCGTGAGAATCTCACGAGAGTCTTGGATCCGTGACCGCCTGAGGACCGACAGTGACGGTGGGCGGTCGTGTGCCCGGGCACCTTGACCACGGGAGGACCCGTGAAGAGCACGCCGGCCGATCCGACGGCGGACGTCATGACCGATCCATCGACCATCACCGACACGGAGAGCCTGCCCTGCACCGCGCGGGACGGCGACACCGCGCGGGACGGCGACGACGCCTCCGGCGACGGCATGCCCGGCTGGGTGTGGGCGCTGCCGGGCGGCCCCGGCTGCGCCGGCCACGCCCGCCGCGTGCTGCGCGACGCGCTCGCCTCGCTCGGCGTGCCGCCGGACGCCGTCGCCGACGCGCTGCTCATGGTCAGCGAGCTGGCGACCAACGCCTACCAGCACGCCGGCGGGCACGGGCCCCACGAGCTGTGGCTCTACCAGGGCGGCGGCCGGGCGCGGGAGATCCGCTGCGCGGTCTTCGACGCCTTCGCCGACGCCGCCCTGCCCGGCTACTCGTGGACGTCCGGCGACTGCGGGCGCGGGCTCAGCATCGTCCGGGAGCTGTCCGGCGGGCGCTGGGGGCTGCGGCGCACGCTCTCGCGGCTGGGGCCGTCCGTGCGCGGCAAGGCCGTCTGGTTCGCCGTCCCGGGTGCGGCCTTCTCGTCCTGAGCGCGTCCCGGGCGCGTGCTGAGGCTCGTCCCGGGCCCGTGCTGAGCGGGCCCGGGGTCAGTCCTTCTCCAGGGCGGGCCCGATATCGCTGACCAGCGCCAGCAGCGACCGGGAGAGCAGCGTGTGCACCTGCTCGCGGTCGAGCGTCTTCTCCTGCAGCCACTGCCGCGTCGCCGCGTCCACCAGCCCCGAGTAGACCCGCAGGACGGCCCGCAGCGTCTCCGTCGGCTCCGGCACCCGCAGCACGGCGAGCATGTGCTTGACCGCCTCGTCCTTGAACCGGTTGACGATCCGCAGGAGCTCGGGGTCCTGGCCGAAGCCCTCGGCGTCCAGCGCCGCGAACCAGGTCGTCGCGTTCCGCTCGGCGGTGTCGAGGAACAGGTTCACCAGCAGCTCGACGGACTCGGGCAGCGTCAGCCGGTCGTCCGGCGGCGGCGCCTGCATCGCGGCGGACGCCGTCAGCCCCTGAACGACTTTCAGGAACAGCTCGCGCTTCGTCCCGAAGTAGTAGTGGATCAGGCCGCGCTGCACGCCGGTCTCCCGGGCGATCGCGGCCGTGGACACCTCGGCGTAGGGCAGCTCGGTGAACATCCGCCGAGCGACGGCCAGGATCTGGGCACGCCGTTCGTCCGGGGACAGGCGCTGGTAGCTCACCGTGGCAGCCTATTCTGTGCGGGCGGCCTGCGCCGTGCGGGCGGCGTGAGGGGAGCGCGCGTGAACGGCTTCGAGGAGACCGTGCGCCTCGCCGGCGAGCGGCTCGTCCTCCGCCCGTTCGGCCTGGACGACGCCGCGGTGCTGATCGAGGTGATCCGCGCCGGGGAGGACTTCCTGCCGCCCAACTTCCCGACCGCCCTGGAGGCCGAGCCCATCGCCTGGTTCCTCCAGACGGGCGTCCACAACATTCAGCATCTGGGCCTGGGAATCCATCTCGCGGTGACAGAGCGGTGCACCGGTGACCTTATCGGCACGATCGGGCTGTTCAAGGTGGAGTGGGCACAACTGACGTGCGAGGTCGGCTACGGGATGCGGCCGGGCGCGCGCGGGCGCGGCTACGCGACCGAGGCGCTCGGCCTGATCACCGACTGGGCACTGCACGACTGCGGGCTGTTCCGCGTGGAGCTGCGGGCGATGGTCACCAACCACGCCTCGATCCGCGTCGCGGAGAAGGCCGGCTTCCTGCGCGAGGGCGTCGCGCGCGGCGCCGAGCGCGACGCGGACGGCGTCAACCGCGACATGATCGTGTTCAGCCGGATCGCGACCGATCCGCCGCCTCCCGGCGCGCCGCGGCCGCATCCGGGCGGCGCCTCCGCGAGGCTCGGCGCCGACGACGAGGAGGGACGGCACCAGTGACCGCGACGGATCGGACGCTCGTGATGTACGGGGAGGGCGCGCGCGAGGCGGCCCATCGGATGCTGCCGACGCTGCCGGAGGAGCGCTTCGTCCCGGTCGGCGCGGGAGCGGAGGCGGTCCGCGACGCGGTCGGCGCGGCGGTCGAGGACGGGCTCGCGCAGGTCGTCCTGGTCGCGGGCCTGGGCGAGCAGATCGCCGTGCTGGGCGGCATGACGGGCCTGCTGGAGTCGGTCACGCTCGACATGGACTGCGGGGTCGCGCTGGCCGGGGAGGTGTCGCGGGCGGCGACGCCGCGCGATGTGTACGCGCTGTGGGAGGCGGCGGGCAAGCTCGGGCCGTGCGGCCGGGAGCTGTGCCGCCGGACGGCCGGCGAGCTGGAGCGCGTCGCCGCCGAGGCGGCCGGCGCGCAGTCCGAGTCCGCCGCGCCGGTCGCGGCGCAGGTCGTCCTGGTGGACGCGGCGGGCGAGCGCATGGTCGGCATGTACGGGCGGATGGCCCGGTGAGCGCCCGCTAGATCGGTTCGTTGGGGACCGGTTCCGTTCGGGACCGGCTCGGTAGGCGATTGGCAGGGCAGGGCGATGCTTACGGTCGTCGGCCGCGATGGTTCGCCGCTTTCCGGCGCGGCCGTGGCGGCTTTGGAGAGTGCTGCACTGGTCGTGGGCGAGGCACGCCTGCTGGACGGCTTGCCGTTGCCGCCGGACGTCCGCAAGGTCGCCGCCGACGACGTGGCCGGGGCCCTGCGGGAGGTCTTGGAAGAGGCCGATGCCGCCGATCAGGACGTCGTGCTCGTCGTGGACGGGGATCCGGGCTACTTCGGCATCGTCCGCGAACTCCTCGAACAGGGGTATGCGCCTGAAGCCATCCCTGCGACGCCGCTGGTGGCGCGGGCTTTCGCCCAGGCGGGGCTGCCCTGGGAAGACGCTGTTGTCGTCTCCGCCAGGGGCGGGCACCTCAGGCAGGCGGTGAACGCGTGCCGTGCCCATCCGAAGGTGGCCGTGCTGACCGGGCCTGGTGCAGGGCCCGCGGAACTGGCGCGCGCGCTGTTCCCGGTGACGCCGCGTTCGTTCGTGGTCTGCGAGGACCTGGGCGGGCCTGGGGAACGGGTCGTGTACGTCCGTCCTGCGGAGGCCACCACCCGTCCATGGAACAGCCCTGATGTGGTGCTCGTCCTGGACAACCGGTACGCCCTGGGGGAAACGGGCTGGGTTTCGGGGCCTCCGCGTACGCCCGCCGGGTGGGCGCTGCCCGCGGACGCGTTCGGCGACGGGTCCGGCGATGCATTCGGCCTGAGCCCGGAGATCCGGGCGTTCGTGCTGGCGAAGCTCGGTCCGGGCCTAGGCGACATGGTGTGGGACGTGGAGTCGGGCGACGGCTCTGTGGGCATCGAGTGCGCGCGCTTCGGCGCCGCCGTGGTCGCCATGGACCGCGACTACGCGGCGTGTGAGCGCGTCCGGCGGAACGTGCGCCTGCACGGGGTCAAGGTGGCGATGGCGTCCGGGGACGTCCGGTCCGCCGCCGGCCATCTGCCGCAGCCCGACGCAGTGTTCCTCGGGCCTGGGGTGTTCTCAGGGCAGGGCGGGGCGGAGGCCGTCCGGGCGTGCGCCGAGCTGAGCCCGTCCCGTGTCGTCGCCGTTCCCGCGCTCGGCGACGTTCAGGTCATACTGGACATCCTGGATGAGTGCGGCTTCACCTCCGGCGCCGTCCAGCTCCAGGCGGCCCGGCTGACCCCACCGGAGCGGCCGGGAGATCCGGTGGCCGTCGTCTGGGGGGAGCGGGACGTCCCGGCCCCGGCGCGGCGGGCGCCCCGGACGGACCGTCCCATCGAGACGATCCCCGCGCCGCCCGACGAGCCGGACATACCGCCCGGCGCGGCGTGAAACCCTGGTACCCCGTCCGGAAGCAGGCATCCGGAGCACTGGAGGAGCGCAGTTGACCGTCCGTCAGCCCCACCCGATCGAGGTCCGGTCGTACGAGATCCTGCGGTCCCGCGTCGACCTGTCGCCGATGCCGCCGCTGTGGCGCGCCGTCGCCGAGCGGGTGATCCACGCCACCGCCGACCTGGAGTACGCGGTGGACCTGCTGACCAGCGAGGAGCACCTCGCCCGGGGATGGGCCGCGCTGCGCGGCGGGGCGCCGATCGTCACCGACGAGGGCATGGTCGCCGCCGGGATCACCGCGCGCGAGACGCTCTGCCACGCCGCCGACCCGGCCGCCGCCCGGATGGCGCGCGCCGCCGGCATCCCGCGCTCGGCCGCGGCCGTCCGGCTGTCCTACTCCGAGGTCGGGCCGGGCGCGGTCTGGGTGGTCGGCTCCGCCCCCGAGGCGATCTTCGAGATCATCGCCCGCCGGGTCGAACCGGCGCTGGTCATCGGCATGCCGGTGGGCTTCGTCGGCGCCTGCGAGGCCAAGGATGCGCTGCGCGCCAGCGGGCTGCCGCAGCTCAGCAACGTCTCGGAGAAGGGCGGCTCCGCGGTCGCCGCGGCCGCCGTCAACGCCCTGCTCTACCACGAGGCGGCCCGCGCATGAGCGCCGCGTACGAGGTCGATCTGCGCCACCACGGCGACGCGGAGGTCGGCGGCGGGCTCGCCGACTTCGCCGTCAACGTCCGCACGGGCATGCCCCCCGCGTGGCTGGCCGAGCGCATCCGGGCGTCCGTCGCGGACCTCGCCGCCTACCCCGACCCGCGCCCGGCCCGCCGGGCGGTCGCGCGGCGGCACGGCAGGTCCGTCGAGGAGGTGCTGCTCACCGCCGGGGCCGCGGAGGCGTTCGTGCTGCTCGCGCGCGTCCTCGCGCCGCGCCGGGCGGTGGTGGTGCACCCGCAGTTCACCGAGCCCGAGGCCGCGCTGCGGGCCGCCGGGCACGAGGTGGAGCGGGTGATCCTGAGCAAGGACTTCACCCTCGACCCCGGGCTCGTCCCAGAGGACGCCGACCTCGTGGTGGTCGGCAACCCGACCAACCCCACGTCGGTCCTGCATCCGGCGGACACCGTCGCCGCCCTCGCCAGGCCCGGCCGGACGGTCGTCGTCGACGAGGCGTTCATGGACGTCGTCCCAGGCGAACCGGAGTCCCTCGCAAGCAGGCTCCCCACCGGCGTCGTGGTCATCCGGTCCCTGACCAAGACATGGGGGCTCGCCGGGCTCCGCGCAGGCTACGTCTTGGCCGACCCCCATTTGGTGGGGCGGCTCGCAGAAGCACAGCCACTCTGGGCCGTGTCCACCCCTGCGCTCGTAGCCGTCGAAGCCTGCTCCTCGCCGGAAGCCGTAGCCGAGGCCGAGGCATGGGCCGTCCAGCTCGGCGAAGAACGCGACCGGCTGGCCGCAGAGCTGACCGGACGCGGCCTGTACGTCGTCCCAGAAGCGCGTGCGTCGTTCCTGTGCCTGTGCGTGCCCGACGCCCTCGGCATCAGGGCGCTCCTACGGCAGCGCGGCTACGCCGTCAGGCGCGGCGACACCTTCCCAGGGCTCGGCTCGGACTGGCTGCGCATCGCCGTTCGCGACCGTCCGTCCAACGACAGGCTGCTCGACGTACTGGGCGAGCTCGGCATCTGACCGCAGAGAGGACGCTGTGAACCTGATCGACGAGACCATCGCCGCCATCGCCCCGCTGGACGAGGCGGCCGTCCGGGACGCCCGCGACCACCAGGCGCGGCTCACCAAGCCGCCCGGGTCCCTCGGCGTCCTGGAGGAGGTGTCGGTCAGGCTCGCCGGGCTGGCCGGGCAGTGCCCGCCGCCGCTGCCCGAACCCGCCGCCGTCGCGGTGTTCGCCGCCGACCACGGCGTGCACGCGCAGGGCGTCACCCCGTGGCCGCAAGAGGTCACCGCGCAGATGGTGGCCAACTTCCTGGCCGGCGGCGCCGTGGTCAACGCGTTCGCCGCCCAGGTCGGCGCCCGCGTCACCGTGGTCGACGTCGGCGTCGCCGCCGAGCTCGACGCCGCCCCCGGCCTGCTCCGCCGCAAGATCGCGCCGGGAACCGCCGACATGACGGCCGGGCCCGCGATGACCGCCGAGCAGACCCGCCGCGCCGTCGAGACCGGCATCGGCGTGGCCCGCGCGCTCGTCGCCGAGGGCGCCCGGTGCCTGCTCACCGGGGACATGGGGATCGCCAACACCACCGCGTCCGCCGCGCTGATCGCCGCGTTCACCGGCCTCCCGCCGGAGGACGTCACCGGCCGCGGCACCGGCATCGACGACGCCACCCACGCGCACAAGGTCGCGGTCGTCCGCGCCGCCCTGGACCGGCACGGCCTCGCCCCCGGCCACGGCACGGCGCCGCTGGACGTCCTCGCCGCCGTCGGCGGGCTGGAGCACGCCGCGCTCGCCGGATTCGTCCTCGGCGCGGCCGCGCTGCGCGTCCCGGTCGTCCTCGACGGGGTGATCGCGGGCGCCGCCGCGCTGGCCGCCGCCGCGCTCCGCCCGGACGCCCTCGCCGGGTGCGTCGCCGGGCACCGCTCGGCCGAGCCCGGCCACGCCGCCGCCGTCGCCGCCCTCGGCCTGCGGCCCCTCGTCGACCTGGAGCTGCGGCTCGGCGAGGGGACCGGCGCCCTGCTGGCGTTGCCGCTGGTCCAGGGCGCGGTGCGGGTCCTGCACGACGTGGCCACGTTCGACTCCGCCGGGGTCAGCGAGAAGCCCGGCGCGGCCGGGGACGACGCCTCAGGACGGCCGTAGCGGAGTGATCAACGGTTGAGTCACGCTCGGCTATCGACTGAGCGGAGCCCCTCTGCATGGACTCCATATCCCGAGTACCTTTATTCAACAAAGGAACTTGCCGGTCACCGTCGTCCGCAAGCGCCGCGCACGTCCAACGAACCGCACGTCAGCCGCCCACCGCACCCGACCGAGAGAACCATTACGTGCCCCCGTACCTGCTAGGCCTGCGACTCGGCGGGCGACGCGTCCTCGTCGTCGGCGGGGGCCGGGTCGCCCAGCGCCGCGTGCCCGCGCTGCTGGACGCGGGCGCCGAGGTCGTCCTCGTCTCGCCGCACGTCACCGCCACCCTGGAGGGGCTCGCCGAACGCGGCCGGATCACCTGGCACCAGCGGCCCTACAAGCGCGGCGACTGCGCCGGCGCCTGGCTGGTGCAGGCCGTCACCGACGACGCCGCGGTCAACGGCGACGTGGTCGCGGAGGCCGACGCCAAGCGGATCTGGGCGGTGCGGGCCGACGACGCCGAGTCGTCCCCGGCCTGGACGCCCGCCAGCGGGCACGCGGGCGACGCGACCGTGGGCGTGCTGCTCGGCGGCGACCCGCGCCGCGCCGCGGGCATCCGCGACGCCGTGGTGGAGGGGCTCCGCGACGGCGCCCTCGAATCCCGGCACTCCCGGCGCAAGCCCGCCGGCGTCGCGCTCGTCGGCGGCGGCCCCGGCGACCCCGGCCTGATCACCGTGCGGGGGCGGCAGCTGCTCGCCATGGCCGACGTCGTCGTCACCGACCGGCTCGCCCCCGGCGGCCTGCTGGACGAGCTGGCCGCCGACGTCGAGGTGATCGACGCCGCGAAGATCCCCTACGGCCGCACCGTCACCCAGGACCGCATCAACGAGTACCTGGTCGAGCACGCGAAGGCCGGGCGCTTCGTCGTCCGGCTCAAGGGCGGCGACCCGTTCGTGTTCGGGCGCGGCGGCGAGGAGGCCCTGTACTGCGCCCGCCACGGCGTGCCCGTCACGGTCGTCCCCGGCATCACCAGCGCGGTCGCCGTGCCGTCCGCCGCGGGCATCCCGGTCACCCACCGGGGCGTGTCGCAGGAGTTCCACGTCGTCTCCGCGCACGTCCCGCCCGGCCACCCCGACTCCACCGTCGACTGGGCCGGGCTGGGGCGCGCGCGGGGCACGATCGTCCTGCTCATGGCGGTGGAGCGGATGGCGCTCATCGCAGCGGCCCTCATGCGCTATGGTCGATCGTCCGACACGCCGGTGGCCGTGGTACAGGACGGCACGCTCCCCGGCCAGCGGGCGCTGACGGCGACGCTGGGCACGGTGGCCGACGAGATGGCCGCCGCCGAGATCAGGCCCCCGGCGATCGCGGTGGTCGGCGACGTGGTCGCCGTGGCACGAGAGATCGACATGATTCGAGCGGACATGGGACGGGATCCGTGACACCCCCGGCAGAGCGAAGCGCGGTCCACGACGAGGAGGCCGCCGGCCAGGGACGCGGAATCGAGGACTCCGCGCCCGACAACGCCGTGCCCGAGAAGGACGCCGTGCCCGACAAGGACGCCCCCGACACCCCCGACACCTCGCAGACCCCCGCCGCCCCCGAAGCCGACGCACCGGAGCGGGACGCCCCGTCCGCCCGGGCGAAGGGCAAGGGCCGCCGCCGCGCCGCCCCCCGGACCGGCGGCGGGACGGTCCGCCAGGGCGAGCTGATCCGCGCCCTGACCGCGCTCCGCGACCAGCTCGGCGCGTTCGACCTGCTGCTGGACGTCCCCGGCGTCGAGGAGGCCCGCGAGGCCCGCGACGAGCTGCGCGGCCAGCTGGAGGACTACGTCCTCCCGCGCATCCAGGCCGCCGGCGCGCCGATGCTCGTGGTCCTCGGCGGCTCGACCGGCGCCGGCAAGTCCACCCTGGTCAACACGCTCGTCGGCGCCCGCGTGAGCGCCACCGGCGTGCTGCGCCCCACCACCAGCAGCCCCATCCTCGTCTGCCACCCCGACCACACGGAGTGGTTCATGGAGGGGCCGATGCTGCCCGGCATGGGACGCGTCCGCGGCCCCGCGCCCGACGCCATCGCCGGCGACCAGCTCGTCATCATCGGCAGCGACGTCCTGCCGCCCGGCCTCGCCCTCCTCGACAGCCCCGACTTCGACTCCGTCTTCGAGGACCACTACGAGTTCGCCACCAAGCTGATGGCCGCCGCCGACCTGTGGCTGTGCGTCACCACCGCCGCCCGGTACGCCGACGCCCAGGTGTGGCAGATGCTCCAGCGCGCCAAGGAGAACGGCGCCACGATCGGCGTCGTCCTGTCCCGCGTCCCCGACGGCGCCGGCGCCGAGGTCGTCGAGCACTTCGGCGAGATGCTGGACGAGCACGAGGTCGGCGACGCGCAGCGCTTCACCATCCCCGAGACCCGCATCGAGAACAGCCGGCTCCCCGAGGAGACCGTCGAGGACATCCGCGCCTGGCTGACCGGCGTCGCCGAGGACGCCGAGGACCGCGAGATCGTCATCAGCGACACCCTCGCCGCCGTCCTGGACAGCCTCCGCACCCGCGTCCCCGAGGTCGCCCGGCAGGTCGAGGCGCAGGTCGAGCAGCGCGCCGAGCTGGCCCGCGAGGTCGAGGCCGGCTACGGCACCGCCCTCGCCGAACTCGACGAGGCCACCCGCAACGGCTCCCTGCTGCGCGGCGAGGTCCTCGCCCGCTGGCAGGACTTCGCCGGCACCGGCGACCTGCTGAAGGCCCTGCACGTGCAGCGGTCCCGGCGCGGCCGGTCCGCCGGCCGCCGGGCGGGGCGCCGCAGCCCGGCCCGCGTCCGGGCGCTCAAGGCCGCGCTGCGCAGCGGGCTCGAATCTCTGATCATGTCGTCCGCCGAGCACGGGGCCGAGCAGGTCCTCGCCCGCTGGCGCGACCACCCCGCCGGGCGGCAGGTCCTCGCCGGGACCGACGCCGACCTCGCGCACGTCTCCCCGGAGCTGTCGCGCCGCGTCACCCGGGCCGTCAGCTCCTGGCAGGACCACGTCCAGGAGCTGATCCGCACCGAGGGCGTCACCAAGCGCTCGGTCGCGAAGCTGGTCTCGTTCGACACCGAGGCCGTGTCGCTCGTCCTGATGATCGGCCTGCTCGGCTACGGCACGTCCGACGTCGCCGTCGAGGGCGGCAACAGCGCCGTCCCGCAGCGGCTCCTGAAGGCGCTGTTCGGCGCCGAGTCGCTGCGCGGCATGGGCGCCAAGGCCCGCGCCGACCTGCGCAGCCGCATCGGGATGCTGTTCGACGAGGAGGCCATCAGATTCGGGCAGGTGCTCGACTCCGCGGGCATCCCCGACGAGACCGTCCCCGTCCAGCTGTACCAGGCCACCTACAACCTCGAGGTCGCCCGATGACCACCTCGGCCCTGCCCGCGAACTCGCCGGCCGGCACCGGCGGGATCCCGCTCGCCGACGCGACCGGGCCGGCCCCCGCCGCGCCCGCCCCCGCCGGTCCGCCCGCGCTGGTGGACCGGCTCAACGCCCTCGACCGGCTCGTCCAGACCGGCTACGGGCGGCTCGACCAGCCCGTCCTGGACGAGACGGGCGCGCTGCTCGACCGGGCCGGGCAGCGGCTCCGGCTGTCCGGCGACCACACCGTCGTGACCCTCGCCGGCGGCACCGGCAGCGGCAAGTCGTCCCTGTTCAACGCGATCTGCGGGCTCGAACTGTCGCCCACCGGGATGCGCCGCCCGATGACGTCCAAGGCCCACTCCTGCGTCTGGGGGCTGGACGGCGCCGGCCCGCTGCTCGACTGGCTCGACGTCGACAAGCGGCACCGCTACGCCCGCGCCAGCGCCCTCGACCTGGAGCGCGCCGACGCCGGCCTGCAGGGCCTCGTGCTGATCGACCTGCCCGACCACGACTCCATCCAGGCCGTGCACCGCGCCGAGGTCGACCGGTTCGTCACCATCGCCGACCTGCTGGTCTGGGTCGTCGACCCGCAGAAGTACGCCGACGCCGCCCTGCACCGCAACTACATCGTCCCGTTCGCCCGGCACACCGGCGTCACGCTGATCGTCCTCAACCAGGTCGACCGGCTCGCCCCGCACGAGATCGACGACTGCGTCGCCGACCTGCGCCGCCTCCTGGAGGCCGAGGGCCTCGCCGACCCGCGCATCGTGACCACGTCCGCGGTCGCCGCCGACGGCGTGCACGGGTTCCGGGACGTCCTCATCGACACCGTCGCCGCCCGCCGCGCCCGCACCGAGCGCCTGTCCGCCGACGTCGACCGGGTCGCCGAGCGGTTCACCGCCTACCGCTTCGACGCCGAGCCGCCCACGACCGTCGACGAGAACCGCCGCACCGAGCTGATCCAGGCGTTCACCGACGCCGCCGGCGCGCCCGCCGTCGCCGAGGCGATGGAGAGCGCCTACGAGCTGCGCGCCGCCGACTTCGTCGGCTGGCCCGTCAGCGCCATGATCGCCCGGCTGCGCTCCGACCCGCTGCGCCGGATGCGCCTCACCGAGCTGCGCGAGGAGCTCCGCAACGCCTTCACCGGCCCGGTCGGTGCCCAGCAGGGCGATGTGGACAACGCGCTCCAGAGCGTCACCGAGGGCCTGACCCCCGAGCTCCCCACCCACTGGGGGCGGTCCGTGCGGGCCGCGGCCCGCGCCCACGCCACCGAGATCCCCGAGGCGCTCGGCGAGTCCCTGAAGGCGGCCCTGCCCACCTTCAACACGGTCCCGCGCTGGTGGTGGCTGGTGAAGACCTGGCAGTACTTCCTGATTCTGGTCGCCGTCCTCAGCGTCGTCTGGATCGGCTTCCTCGTCGCCTACGGCCTGCTCGGCGCCGGCGGCGACGACCCGTCCGGCCTCATCGGCCAGGCGGGTCTGATCCCCTACGTGGCGGTCCTGGTCGTGTGCACGCTCGGCATGGGCTGGCTCACGGCGTCCGCCTGCCGCAACCTGGTCGCGCTGTCGTCCGCCAAACACGGCGAGAAGATGGAGCACCACATGCGCCAGGGCATCGAGCACGTCGCGTTCGAGAAGGTCATCGAGCCCATCGAGGACGACCTGGAGGTCTACGCCCGCTTCCGCAAGGACGTGGACGTCGCGCTCGGCTGAGTTATCCACAGTTCCGCGAGCCCCTGCCCGCCGCGGGGCCGCCGCGCCACCGTTGACTCGTAACCGAGGACAACGGAGGACGCAGTGAACGAGGCACACGTCACCATCACCGGCTGGGTCGCCGCCGAACCGCACTATGCCGTCACCGCGAACGGAACCCCCTATCTCTCCCTGCGCGTCGGCTGCACGCCCCGCCGCTTCGACCGCCAGACCAACCAGTGGCAGGACGACGACTCCCTGTTCGTGACCGTCAACTGCTGGCGCAACCTCGCCGAGAACGTCAACGCGTCCGAACTGCGGCGCGGCACACCCGTCCTGCTCACCGGCCGCCTGCGGATCCGCCAGTACGAACGCGCCGACCAGTGGCGCTTCTCCGCCGAGGTGGAGGCCCTCACGCTGGGCCCCGACCTGAACCGCGGCACCGTCGACTACCGCCCCGCCCAGCGCAGCGGCCCCCTGACCGACGAAGACCGCCAACTGGCCCGCGAAGCCGCCGACCAGTGGGCCCTGACGGCCCCCGCCGAAGAGGAGGAACCCAAAGCCGCCTGACCTCGCCCATTGGCCGGGCGTCAGCCGGTTCGCCGCGCCGGTTCCGCGTTTCGGTGGGCGCTCGGGCGTGTGCCGCGCAGGCGTTTGAAGGCGACGCTCAGGGCGTAGCCGTTGGCGTAGCCCACCTTCCTGGCGATGGCGTCCACCGTGAGGTCGGTCTGGCGGAGGAGGTCCGCAGCCAGGGCGATCCGCCAGTTCGCGAGGTAGGCCATCGGCGGTCCGCCGACCATGGCGGTGAACCGCCGGGCGAGCGCCGCCCGGGAGACCCCCACCTTGGCCGTCGCCTCGGCCACCGTCCACGGGTGGGCGGGCGCGTCGTGCAGCAGCCGCAACGCGGCGCCCGCCACCGGGTCGTCGAGCGCCCGGCACCAGGCCGGGGCGTCGGCGTCCGGGTCGTCGAACCAGCTGCGCAGCGCGGAGACCAGCATCAGGTCCAGCAGCCGGTCCAGGACCAGCTGCTGTCCCGGCCGGGCCCTGCCGATCTCCTCGGCGAGCGTCTTCACCGCGGGGAAGGGGCTGTCTTCGGCTCGCACCACGAGAGCGGCGGGCAGGGCACCCAGCAGCCGTTCGCTGAGCTCCCCGCGACGCTCGAAGGCCCCGCTGAGCAGCACGGGGGCTCCGTCGACGGGCGTTCCGCAGGTCCGAGCCGGTCCGGAGGCGCCCTCGGCCGCTGAGCAGTAGTCGCCGCTGGTCACCTCCAGCGAGGGTGTGGTCGCGGGATCGTCGGCGACCGTATAAGGCACATCGCCGCGGACGACGGCGATGCCGCCCAGTTCTGTCGGAGCGAGTGCAGGCGGTCGTCAGTGGCGGTTGGCGGTCCGGGCGGCGCGCTCTTGCCGGAACAAAGGGCGGCAGAACAAAGGGCAACACGCCCGGGGCGAGTTGGCGGCTGGTTGTTCGTGGTGCGGTGGGCGGCGGAGGGGGAGCGGGGGCGTGGCCGGCGTGGTCGCCGGTCGGCGCCCCCGCGCCGTCGGGGTTCTGCGGCCTGGTCAGATCCAGGAAATGCCGCGCATGACGATTTCCCCCTCAGGATGTGCTGAGCACCGCGAATCCGCGGGCCCTGATGCCGGTGCCCGGAACGGTCACCCGCATGTGCCTTCCCGAACGTACCTGTTTCACGCCCGTTCCGCACACGTTGCAACTATCGTGTTACACAACGTGATGCGCGTAAGGGGGAAGGATGACGGCAGTGCAGTCGTCCGCCGAGGACCATGGTGGGGAGCTGGCCGGCAAGCCCGGGCGCCGGGTACGACCGGGGCGTCCGACCCTGCTCGTGGTCTACGTGCCGGTGGTCGTCGCCGTCCACCTCGGGCTCATCGTCGCCGGGCTGGTGGAGACCCCGTACCGGGGCGACGAGCTGGTGACGTTCGCGGCCCTGCTGGCGTGCGGGGCCATGTGCATCGAGGCGACCCGGCGGCTCGGCATGCCGGCCGGCGTGGCGCGTGACCTGCTGTCGGCCTGGTGGCTGCCGGTGG
Source organism: Actinomadura sp. NPDC049382 (assembly GCF_040677125.1). Lineage (NCBI taxonomy): Bacteria > Bacillati > Actinomycetota > Actinomycetes > Streptosporangiales > Thermomonosporaceae > Actinomadura > Actinomadura sp. NPDC049382. The sequence goes on along the minus strand of NZ_JBFARO010000018.1, from coordinate 67,252 downwards.
CGCTCCTGCTGCCGCCGTTGTACGCGCTGCTGCTCCCGATACCGCTGCAGGCGCTGCTGCAGTTCCGGGTGCGCCGCACGCTGATCTACCGGCGGGCGATCGTGGCCGGCGCGCTCGGCATCGCCGGGGCGTGCGCGTCCGAGGTGTTCCACCTGGTGGTGCCCGAACCGCTGCAGGGGGCGCCGCAGTGGGTCGTCGAGCCCTACCCGGGCATCCCGGCCGCCGTCGGGTGCGCGGCGCTGTTCACCGTGGTGAACACGGCGATCGTCGCGGTCGCGGCGCACGCGGCGAACCCCGAGAGCCGCTGGCGGGACGTCCTGTGGAACCGCGAGAGCCTGCTGCTGGACGTGGTCGAGCTCTGCGTCGGCGTCATCGTGGCGATCACCAGCGCCCTGTCGCTGGGCCTGCTCCTGCTGGCGCTGCCCCCCGTGATGCTGCTGCAGCGCAGCCTGATGCACCAGCAGCTCCAGGCCGCCGCGCGCACGGACGCGAAGACGGGCCTGCTGAACGCGTCGGCCTGGCAGCGGGAGGCCGACACCGAGCTGTCCCGGGCGCAGCGCACCCACGACGCCGTCGCCCTGCTGCTGATCGACATCGACCACTTCAAGCGGGTCAACGACACGCACGGCCACCTGATCGGCGATCAGGTGCTTGTGGGGGTGGCCAGCACCCTGTGCCACCAGCTGCGCGACTACGACGTGGTGGGGAGGTTCGGCGGCGAGGAGTTCGTGGTGCTGCTGCCGGGCGCCGACACCGTGGAGGCGTGCCGGGTCGCGGAGCGGCTCCGGGGCCGGGTCCGCAGGCTCGCGGTGCCCGCCGAGGAGGGCACGGTCACGGTCACGGTCTCGGTGGGCGTCGCCCTCTTCCGCACCCACGGCCAAGACCTTCTGGAGCTGCTCGCCGCCGCCGATCTCGCCCTGTACCGCGCCAAGTCGTCCGGCCGCGACCGGGTCTGCCTCCCCGCCCTGGACGGCCCCAAGACCGCGGGCGGCTGAGGCGGCCCCGCGCGGGCCGCGCCGAGGGGCGCCGAAGCGGTCCCAGGACCCTCTAGGCTTGAGGATATGGCCGAGTACATCTACACGATGCAGCGTGTGCGCAAGGCACATGGCGACAAGGTCGTCCTCGACGACGTCACCCTGCATTTCCTCCCGGGCGCGAAGATCGGCGTCCTGGGGCCGAACGGCACCGGTAAGTCGACGCTGCTGCGGATGATGGCCGGTCTGGAACAGCCCTCCAACGGCGACGCGCGCCTGATGCCGGGGTTCACCGTCGGCATGCTCCAGCAGGAGCCGCCGCTGAACGAGGAGAAGGACGTCCTCGGGAACGTGCAGGAGGGCGTCGCCGAGACCAAGGCGATGGTCGACCGGTTCAACGAGATCGCCGAGAAGATGGCGACGGACTACTCCGACGAGCTGATGGAGGAGATGGGCAAGCTCCAGGAGCAGCTCGACCACCGCAACGCGTGGGACCTCGACAGCCAGCTCGAGCAGGCGATGGACGCGCTGCGCTGCCCGCCCGGCGACGCCGAGGTCTCGAAGCTGTCGGGTGGTGAGCGCCGGCGCGTCGCGCTGTGCAAGCTCCTGCTCGAAGCGCCCGACCTGCTGCTGCTGGACGAGCCCACCAACCACCTGGACGCCGAGAGCGTGCAGTGGCTGGAGCAGTTCCTCGCCAAGTACGAGGGCACCGTCCTGGCCGTCACGCACGACCGGTACTTCCTCGACAACGTCGCCACCTGGATCCTCGAACTGGACCGGGGCCGCTGCTACCCCTATGAGGGCAACTACTCCACGTACCTGGAGAAGAAGGCCGACCGGCTGAAGGTCGAGGGCAACAAGGACGCCAAGCGCAAGAAGCGCCTCCAGGACGAGCTGGAGTGGGTCCGCTCCAACCCGAAGGCGCGGCAGACCAAGAGCAAGGCCCGCCTGGAGCGCTACGAGGAGATGGCGGCGGAGGCCGCCAAGACCCGCAAGCTGGACTTCGAGGAGATCCAGATCCCGCCGGGCCCGCGCCTCGGCAACACGGTCATCGTCGCCGACAAGCTCACCAAGGGCTTCGAGGACCGGCTGCTGATGGACGACCTGTCGTTCAACCTGCCGCCGAACGGCATCGTCGGCGTCATCGGCCCGAACGGCGTCGGCAAGACCACGCTCTTCCGCATGATCGTCGGCGAGGAGCAGCCGGACGCCGGCGTGCTGCGCCTCGGTGAGACCGTCAAGGTCTCCTACGTCGACCAGGGCCGCGGCGGCATCGACGCCAAGAAGACGGTGTGGGAGGTCGTCTCGGACGGTCTCGACCACATCAACGTCGGCCAGGTCGAGATGCCGTCCCGCGCCTATGTCGCGGCGTTCGGGTTCAAGGGCCCCGACCAGCAGAAGCCGGCGGGCGTCCTGTCCGGCGGCGAGCGCAACCGCCTCAACCTGGCGCTGACGCTGAAGATGGGCGGCAACGTCCTCCTGCTGGACGAGCCCACCAACGACCTGGACACCGAGACCCTGTCCAGCCTGGAGAACGCGCTCCTCGAATTCCCCGGCTGCGCCGTGATCACCTCGCACGACCGGTGGTTCCTGGACCGCATCGCCACCCACATCCTCGCGTGGGAAGAGGGCTCGAACTGGTTCTGGTTCGAGGGCAACTTCGCCGACTACGAGAAGAACAAGATCGAGCGCCTGGGCGCGGACGCCGCCCGCCCCCACCGGGTGACGCACCGCAAGCTCACCCGCGACTGACGGCCCGCACCGTATCGCCCGACGGCCCCGTGAAGCACCCCTTCACGGGGCCGCCGCGTCCCACCCGATCAGCCCCAGACCCTCGGCCCCCCAGCCCCGCCCCCACACTCCGGCCCCTGCGCCCTCCCACGTGCCCGCCCGAGCGGCCCACCCGCCTTTCGCGCGCGGGTTCCACACTCATGCTCAGAGCTCTGCGCCCCGGTCGCCGAGCCCGAGAGGCTCGCGCCCTTCCGTGCGTGAGTTCTGCTCTCATGCTCCGGAGTCCTGCGCCCCGCTCGTGGGGGCCGAGCGGCCCGCGCCTCCGGTGTGTGGGTTCTGCGCTCATGATCCGGGGCCAAACTCATGCTTGCCCGGGCGTCTCACTCCCTCCGCGCGCGCCCTAGCCCCGCACTCACACTGTGGAAACCCGCGCGCGTGGTGCTCGCTGTCCTGTGCTCTCGCCTGCGAATGTGCCCGGCGTAACCCGTCGGCTGTGCTTGGGCGCCTGTGAGGTCTGGCTCTCGGGTCAGCGAGCAGCGCCTACGGAGAGACCGCCCGACCACGGAGTGGCCGATGGCGAGGCGTGCTAGGGGCAATGCGTGGGTGTGAGATCGCGCAGGGGCGAGGGGGCCTTGCTCGGGGTGCGGTTGTTGGGTGGCGCGTTCTGCGGGTGTGTCTTTGTCTGTGGTTGTCGGGTGTTCGGGTGGGTTTTGGTCGTGATTGTGGGGTGTTTCGTGGTGGGGGAGGGGAAGTCGAATTTGGTTCGTGGTGGTGTTGGGCGAATGTCGGGTTCGGGGGCGGGGGCCATTCTTAATGATCTTTCTCGGGGGTGTCGGTGCAGGTGGGGGGAGGGGTGGAGTGACCTAGTGGTCATTGGTGTTTTCGATCACTGGGGCGGGATCTCGGCGGGTGATGTTGGGGATTGTGAGCCACGGTGGCGCTTTTATGCGTAAGACTGGGGTGAAAGCAGTTCCTGTGTGCCGCAAAGGAGATTCGTGGACGGGTCAACGATGACAGGGCGGGCGGCGCGATGAACATGGAGCGGGAGTCGCTGACGTCGTTCCCCGCGTTCCACCGGCACTGGGCGCCGCTGCTCACCGGGTACCTGCGGGCGCAGACGGCGGACGGGCGCTGGGTCGAGGACGTCGCGCGGGAGAGCATGCTCGCCGCGCGGTGCGGGTGGGGCGAGCTGGTCACCTGCGAGAAGCCGGGCGTGTGGCTGTTCCGGATCGCGACGACCCTGCTGCGCCGCTGGCAGGCGAAGGCGCGCGAGCAGTGCACCTCGCTGGACGAGATGGCCTGCGCCGGGCCGGACGGCCTGATGGCGGCGGTGCGGAGCCTGCCGCGCCGGCAGCGGGAGGCCGTCGCGCTGCGCTGCCTGCTGGAGTTCCCGATGCCGGACGTCGCGGAGATCCTGGACGAGAGCGAGGCCGCCGCCGCGGTGCATGTGGAGCGGGCGCGGCGGCGGCTGGCGGGGATGGTGCGGCCGGCGGAGGTCGACGCGTGACCCTGGACGGTGCCCTCGCCGCCGCGGCGTCCGCGATCGCGGGCATGCCCGAGGCCGAGTTCGCCGTCGGGCTCGCGGAGGTGGAGGAGGAGTACCGGCGGCGCGACGACATCGCGCGGGCGCGGCACGCGGCGTTCGTCGCGTCGCTCCAGCTCGACCGGGCCGCGTACGAGCTGGGGTGCCGCCACGAGGCGGACGGGAACCTGGTGGAGGCCGCCCGCTGGTTTCGGGTCGCGGCGGGCGGCGACCACGCCGACGCCGCGCTGCGGCTCGGCCGCGCGCTCGACCGGCTCGCCGGGGCCTGCGGGCGCGCGGAGCTGCATCTGGTGACCGAGGCGGCGCAGGCGTATGCGGAGGCGTACGCCGCGGGCTATCCCGAGGCCGCCGACCGGATCGACGAGCTGCTGGCCGGGTTCGCGGGCCGCCGGGAGGAGCTGCCGCGCGAACCCCCGGCGCGCTGTACCCATGTCCGCGAGCTGGCGTCGGCGAACGAGGTGCTCAGCGACGAGCGGATCCGGGAGCTGAGCCGCCATGCCGCGCGGTGCATCACCTGCCTGGCGGACTTCGTCGCGTTGCTGAAGAGCGCCTCGGCCGCGCTGCCGTCCGGCACGGTGACCGATCCGTTCGCCCAGGATTGATGCTTCGGGTGCATCGAACAATGCGTTTTTCGTGTTGGACAGGTATCGTTCCCGTCTCCTAGGGTCCGTTTTGACGTGACCTGACGGAGGAGGACGGACCCTTGGCGCAGCTCACCGGACGCATGGTGATCGGCTTCGACCGCGTCGCCGGCACGGGGCGGGCGATCACCGCCGTCGATCCCCGCACCGGTGAGAACCTCGATCCCGGGTACCGCTACGGCGACCAGGGCGATGTGGAGCGCGCGTGCGCCCTGGCAGAGGAGGCGTTCGACGCCTACCGCGCGACGACGGCAGAGCAGCGCGCCGCCTTCCTGGAGTCGATCGCTGCCAAGCTCGACGCGCTGCGCGACGTCCTGGTCGAGCGCGCGGCGGCGGAGACCGGGCTTCCGGTGGCGCGGCTCACCGGTGAGGTCGGCCGGACGACGGGGCAGCTCCGGCTGTTCGCGGGAGACCTTCGCGGCGGCGAGCCGTTCACGAGCGTCGACCCGGCGGGCGAGGGCGGGCCCGAGATCCGGCAGGGCAGGGTGCCGCTGGGGCCGGTCGTCGTGTTCGGCGCCAGCAACTTCCCGTTCGCGTTCTCCGTGGCCGGCGGCGACACCGCGTCCGCGCTGGCGGCGGGCTGCCCGGTCGTCGTGAAGGCGCACGACGCGCACCCGGGGACGTGCGAGCTGGTCGGGGCGGCGGTGTCGGAGGCCGTCCGGGAGGCGGGCCTGCCCGAGGGCGTGTTCTCGATGCTCTACGGCGACGGGCCCACGCTCGGCATCGCGCTCGTCACCGACCCGCGCGTCCGGGCGGTCGGGTTCACCGGGTCGCGGAAGGCGGGCCTGGCGATCGCGCGGGCGGCGGCGGGCCGGCCCGTTCCGATCCCGGTCTACGCGGAGATGAGCAGCGTCAACCCGGTGTTCCTGCTGCCGGACGCCCTGGCCGCGCGCGCCGGTGAGCTGGCCGAGGGGTTCGCCGGGTCGGTGACGCTCGGCGCCGGGCAGTTCTGCACCAACCCCGGGCTCGTCTTCGCGGTGAAGGGCGCGGATCTCGACGCGTTCCTGGACGCGGCGGCCAAGGCGATCGAGGCCGACCCGGGGGCGCCGATGCTCACCCCGGGCATCGCCCGCGCCTACGCCGACGGCGTCGCGCGGCTCGACCGGCATCCGGACGTGGAGATCATCGCCCGCGGCCGGGAGCCCGACGCGGCGGCCGGCTGCCGGGCCGCGCTCGCGGCCGTGGACGCCGCCCGCTTCGGCCCCGACCTCCAGGAGGAGATTTTCGGCGCCTGCTCGCTGGTGGTCCGCTGCGACGACCTCGACCAGGTCATCGCCGTGGCGCGGGGCCTGGAGGGCCAGCTGACCGCGACGATCCACGGCGCCGGGGACGACGCGGCGCGGCTGCTGCCGGTGGTGGAGCGGCTGGCCGGCCGGATCGTGTGGGACGGCTGGCCGACCGGGGTCAGGGTCGGGCACGCGATGGTCCACGGCGGCCCGTACCCGGCGACGTCCGACGCGCGCACGACGTCGGTGGGCAGCCTCGCCATCGAGCGGTTCCAGCGGCCGATCGCCTACCAGGGGACGCCCCGATGAGCACGCCCGTCGTCACCGGCATGCGGGTCGTGCCCGTCGCGGGCCACGACAGCATGCTGCTCAACCTGGGCGGGGCGCACGGCCCGTTCTTCACCCGGAACGTGCTGCTGCTGACCGACTCGTCCGGCAGCACGGGGGTCGGGGAGGTGCCGGGCGGCGAGGGCATCCGCAGGACGCTGGAGGACGCCCGCGAGCTGATCGTCGGCAGGCCCCTCGGCCGGTCGGACGAGATCCTGAACTCCGTCCGGGCCGCGTTCGGGCACCTGGACGCGGGCGGGCGCGGTCCGCTGACGCACGACACCCGGATCACCGTCCACGCGCTGGCCGCGATCGAGTCGGCGCTGCTGGACCTGATGGGGCGGTTCCTCGGCGTGCCGGTGGCGGCGCTGCTCGGCGACGGCGTCCAGCGCAGCTCGATCCCGATGCTGGGCTACCTGTTCTACATCGGCGACCGGAACAAGACGGACCTTCCCTACCGGGAGCCCCCGAAGGACGCGGACGGCTGGCTCCGGGTGCGGCACGAGGAGGCGCTGACGCCGGACGCGATCGTCCGGCAGGCGGAGGCCGCGCGGGAGCGGTACGGGTTCGCCGACTTCAAGCTCAAGGGCGGCGTGCTGCGGCCCGACGAGGAGGCGGCGGCGGTGCGGGCGCTCGCCGAGCGGTTTCCGGACGCCCGCATCAACCTCGACCCGAACGGCGCGTGGTCGCTCGCCGAGGCCGTCCGGGTCGGCAACGATCTCAAGGACGTCCTCGCCTACGCCGAGGACCCGTGCGGCGCCGAACTGGGCTATTCCGGACGCGAGACGATGGCGGAGTTCCGCCGCGCGACCGGCCTGCGCACCGCCACCAACATGATCGCGACCGACTGGCGCGAGCTGGGCCACGCGATCCGGCTGGACGCGGTGGACATCCCGCTCGCCGACCCGCACTTCTGGACGATGCGCGGCTCGGTGCGGGTGGCGCAGCTCTGCGAGGCGTGGGGCCTGACCTGGGGCTCGCACTCCAACAACCACTTCGACGTGTCGCTGGCGATGTTCACCCACGTCGCCGCCGCCGCGCCCGGCGAGATCACCGCGATCGACACGCACTGGATCTGGCAGGACGGCCAGCGCCTCACCGCGGACCCGCTCCGCATCGTGGACGGCCGCGTCGGCCTGCCCGACGCGCCGGGCCTCGGCGTCGAGATCGACGAGGATCGGCTGGAGGAGGCGCACCGGCGCTACGTCCGCCACGGGCTCGGCGACCGGGACGACGAGGCGGCGATGCGGTACCTGATCCCGGGCTGGACGTTCGACCGCAAGCGACCCTGCCTCGTGAGGGACTGAATCGGCTGCGGGTAACATCGGGCCGACCCCCGGTTCCCCGATCCCCAGGCGAGGACATGCAGCGGACGCCTACGGCCGAGTACCGGCACGTCTACGAGTTCAACATCCGGTTCGGCGACATCGACTCCCAGGGCCATGTGAACAACGTCAAGTTCCTCGGCTACCTGGAGGACGCCCGGCTGGAGATGTTCCACGGCGACCCGGTGCGCAAGGGCGAGCAGCCCGTCCGCGGGATGGTGATCTCGCGGCACGAGATCGACTACCGGCTGCCGCTGCTGCCGACCGTCTACCCGATCCGGGTGGAGACCTGGGTGACCGAGGCCCGCGCCGCCTCGTTCAAGCTCGCCTACGAGGTGCGCGACGACGAGAACGTGTACGCGGAGGCGACCTCGACGCTCGTCGCGTTCGACGTGGAGGCGAACCGGCTGCGCCGCTTCACGCCGGAGGAGCGCGAGTTCATCGGGCGCTACGTGGTGCCGAGCGCATGACCGCGCTGGCCGGGCCCCAGCCCGCCCTGGATCGCCGCCAGCCGGGCGTTCGGCTCCGCGTCGTCCAGATGGCGGACGCGGAGGCGCTCGCCGCGCTGTACCGGGAGAACCAAGAGTACCTGCGCCCGTGGGAGCCGGAGCGCGACGACGCGTACTTCACGGTCGACGCCCAGCGCGACAACCTGCACGACCTCATCGAGGCGTACGCGCTGGGGGAGATGTGGCCCGGCCTGATCCTGGTCGACGGTGAGATCGCCGGACGGATCACGCTCAACAACATCCTGCGCGGCCCACTCCAGTGCTGCTTCGTCGGCTACTGGGTGGCGCGCGCGCACGCCGGCCATGGTGTCGCCACAGAGGCGCTGAGGCAGGCCCTGGACGTGGCGTTCGGCGCGCTGCGCCTGCACCGCGTCGAAGCCTTCACGAGGGTCGACAACCACGCGTCCCAGCGCGTCCTGCGCAACAACGGCTTCACGCCCGTCGGGACGGCCCGCCGCCACATCCACCTGGACGGGCGCTGGCACGACGAGCACCTCTTCGAGTGCCTGGCCCCGTGGGACGACGGGGTGTCCCTGACCCCGCCCGCGTGACCCTCTGCGCCCTCTCCACGTGACCCCTGCGGCCTCTCCGCGCCCCCTTCACGTGACCCTCTGCGGCCCCTTCGCGTGACCCGCCCGCAGGGTGATCTGTCCTGGCGCGCCCGGTGACAACCGAGCCGTCACGGATAGGTAACAAGCACCACAGCAATCCGTTTTAGGGCCTCTTCTCCCTCTAGTGTCGCGACGCGAATGTGGAGAACCCACGTGAAAGGGGCATAATGCGGCGCGTCTCACGAGGAGCGATGGCACTGCTGCTCGCCGCCGGAATGACCGGCGCGGGAGCCACGGCGGCGCAGGCGGCGATCACCGCGCAGGCGGGTACCACGCAGGCGGGTGCGGCCCAGGCCGGCGACATTCTGGCCCAGCTCAAGGCCATTCACGGAATGCGGGTGACGGAGAAGGACTCGACGATTCCCGGGGTCCGCTGGTTCTGGCTCGAATACCGCCAGCCCGTCGACCACCGCAAGCCCTGGGGGCAGTGGTTCGAGCAGCGCATCATGCTGCAGCACAAGTCGGCCGACAAGCCCATGGTGCTCTACACCAGCGGCTACGACACCCCCGAAGTGATGTTCACGTCCGAGCCCACGGCCCTGGTGGACGGCAACCAGATCTCGGTCGAGTACCGCTACTTCACCCCGTCCCGTCCCGAGCCGACCGACTGGTCCAAGGACAACATCTGGCAGGCCGCCACCGACGAGCACCGGCTCATCAAGGCCCTCAAGACCATCTACAAGGGCAAGTGGATCTCGACCGGCGCCAGCAAGGGCGGCATGACGGCCGTCTACCACAAGCGCTTCTACCCAGGTGACGTCGACGGCAGCGTCGTCTACGTGGCGCCCAACGACGTCAACAACAACGACGACCGCGCCTACGACGAGTTCTTCCGGACCGTCGGGGACGACCCCCAGTGCCGCGCCCACGTCAAGGCGCTCGCGCGCGAGTTCCTCAAGCGCCGCCCCGCCATGCTCCAGCGCTTCAAGGCCGCCGCCGACGAGCAGGGCCTGACCTTCACCATCCTGCGCTCGATGGACCGCGCCTTCGAGAACTCGGTCATGGACTACGAGTGGGCGTTCTACCAGTACAGCCTGCTGTCCGACTGCCCGTCGCTGCCGCCGGTGGACGCCGTTGACGACGAGATCTACAAGACGCTCGACACCATCTCCGGGCTGTCGTTCTACAGCGACCAAGGGCTCGCCCCGTACATTCCGTACTACTACCAGGCGGGCACTCAGCTCGGCTGGCCGTCGCCCAAGTTCAAGCACCTGCGGCCGCTGCTGCGCTACGAGGACAGCTACCAGCCGCGCACCTACGTCCCGCGTGACATCCCGATGCGGTTCGACCGGGGCAGCGCGATGCGCGACATCGACCGCTGGGTGCGGAACAACTCCAACCACATGCTGTTCCTGTACGGCGCCAACGACCCGTGGGGCGCCGAGCCGTTCACCCTGGGACGGGGCAGCCGCGACTCGGCCGTCTACGTCGCGCCCGGCATGAACCACAGCGCGCGCCTCATCGCCAAGCTGCCCGCCGACGAGCAGGCCGCGGCGGTCGCGGACGTCAAGCGCTGGGCCGGCGTCGAGTCGCAGGCCCGGACCTTCCAGGCGGTGCCGCCCGCCGACGACCCGCTCCAGATCCAGCGTCCGCCCATGTAACCGGCCCTTCCCGCCGGTGAAGGCCCGCGGTGCGCCGGTCCGTGCTCTGATCCCTGGCACGGCCCGGCGCACCGCGTTCTTCGTTCTGGCGGCTTCTCAGGGCGTCCGGAGCCAGGCGGCGGTGTTGCCGGGGAGCAGGTCGCCGTAGAGCGGGGTGCTGGTCAGGAGCGGGGTGCCCGCCGGAAGGCGCACCGGATTCTCGCCGCAGTTGAGCGCGCACGTCAGCGGGCCGCGCCGGAAGTAGAGCGCGCCGCCGGGGGAGTCGAGCCACTCCAGGTCCTCGGGCAGGTCGTTCGCCAGGCGGCGCCGCAGCGCCAGCGCCTCCCGGTACCACCGCAGCATGGAGGACGGGTCCGAAACCTGCGCCTCCACCGTCATCGACGCCCACTCCGGCGGCATCGGCAGCCACGGCCGGACGCCGGCGGGGGAGAACCCGAACGGCTCGGCCCGGCCCGACCAGGGCAGCGGGACCCGGCAGCCGTCCCGCCCGGCGAGTTCCCCGCCCGTCCGCTCGAAGATCGGGTCCTGCCGGGCCTCGTCGGGGAGGTCCGTCACCTCGGGCAGTCCCAGTTCCTCGCCTTGGTACAGGTAGGCCGACCCTGGGAGCGACAAGAGCAGCAGTAGCGCGGCCTTGGCTCGCGCACGCTCGATGCCGGGGATGCCCCCTGGCCGCTCATACCGCGTCAAGTGGCGGATCGAGTCGTGACTGGACAGCACCCATGTGGGAGCGGCCCCGGTAGGCGCGACGGCCTTCAACGCAGCGTCGATCACGTCACGGAAGGCCGTCGCCGACCACGAAGCCAGTTGCAGGTCGAACTGGAACACCTGGTGAAGTTCGTCTGGACGCAGATAGAGCGCGAGGTCTTCGGGGCCGTCCGTCCACACCTCGCCTATGGCCATGCGGTCGCCGCCGTACTCGTCCAGGATCCGCCGCCACTTGCGGTACACCTCGTGCACCTCGGGACGGCTGTAGATCGGGCCGTTCGCGACGCGGCGGTCCCGCCCGGCGAGGTCGCCGAAGGACTCGTCCTTGAACAGGCCGGCGGCGACGTCGATGCGGAAGCCGTCCACGCCCCGGTCGAGCCAGAAGCGCAGGACGTCCTCGAACTCGTGCCGGACCTCCGGGTTGCGCCAGTTGAAGTCCGGCTGCTCGCGCGCGTACAGGTGCAGGTACCACTCGCCGCCGCCGGCTCCGTCGTCCACCCGCGTCCAGGCCGGGCCGCCGAACGCGGACGGCCAGTCGTTGGGCGGCTGCTCCTCGCCCGGGCGCTCGCCCGGCCGCCCGGGACGGAAGATGTAGCGCGCGCGCTCGGGCGACCCCGGCGGCGCCGCGAGCGCCTCCTGGAACCAGGGGTGCCGGTCGGACGAGTGGTTCGGGACGATGTCGACGATCAGCCGCAGCCCGTGCGCGTGCACGTCCGCGACCAGCGCGTCGAAGTCGTCCAGCGTGCCGAACCGGGGGTCCACGTCGCGGTAGTCGGCCACGTCGTAGCCGCCGTCGGCCAGCGGCGAGCGGTAGAAGGGGGTGAGCCACAGGGCGTCCACGCCGAGGTCGCGCAGATGGCCGAGCCGGGACCGGATCCCCTGGAGGTCGCCTTCACCGTTCCCGTCGGCGTCGGCGAAACTGCGGACGTAGATCTCGTACACGACGGCGTCGCGCCACCACGGGATTCGCGTCATACACCGCGATCTACCCGATTACCCCGCAGCGGTCACGCCCGGCCGCCGCACGGCCGCGCCCGGCCGGTCACGTGGGCGTGTTCACCAGGCTCCGCGCCGCCATCGTGAAGTAGTCCCAGAGCTGCTTCTCCAGCGGCTCGGGCAGCTCCAGCTCCTCCACCGCGTCCCGCATGTGCTTCAGCCACCGGTCGCGCTGGGCCTCGTCGATGACGAACGGCACGTGCCGCATCCGCAGCCGCGGATGCCCGCGCCGCTGGCTGTAGGTGTTCGGACCGCCCCAGTACTGGATCAGGAACAGCCGCAGCCGCTCCTCGGCGGGGCCGAGATCCTCCTCCGGGTACATGGGCCGGAGTTCGGGGTCCTCGGCGACGCCCTGGTAGAAGCGGTGCACCAGCCGATGGAAGGTCGCCTCACCACCGACCGCCTCGTAGAAAGTCACCTGTTCAGCCATAGCGCTCCCCACCATATGTGAGATGCGTCCCGATCCTCACCTTGATCGCCTACGGCGCCGGCGTGGCCACCGTGACGCCCGCCTCATCGAACGAGCGCTTGACGCGTTCGCGCAGCTCGCGGGCGATGTCGCCCTGCTTGCCCGGCGCGGTCTTCAGCACCACGCGGATCACGATCGCGTCGCCCGCGAGGGCCTGCACGCCCCACACCGACGGCTGCTCCAGGACGAGGTCCTTCCAGGCGGTGTCGGCGGCCATCTCGTCGGCGGTGGCCTGCAGGATCTCCTTGACCTTCTCGGTGTCCTCGTGGATGTCGACCGGGATGTCGAGGACGGCCCGCCCCCAGTTCTGCGACTCGTTCCCGACCTTCTTGATCTCGCCGTTCGGGACGTACCAGACGACGCCGTTGACGTCCCGCATCCGGGTGACCCGCAGCGTGACGGCCTCGACCGTCCCCTTCGCGCTGCCCACGTCGATGAAGTCGCCGACGCCGTACTGGTCCTCCAGCAGCATGAACAGCCCGGCGAGCAGGTCCTTGACGATGTTCTGCGCGCCGAACCCGACCGCGACGCCGATGACGCTGGCGCTGGCCAGGATGGGCGCCAGGTTGAGGCCGAGCGAGCCGAGGATGCTGAACAGCGCCGTCCCCATGATCAGGACGGACGCGATCGAGCGCAGCACCGAGCCGAGCGTCTGCGCGCGCTGGGCGCGCCGCTTGTTCAGCAGGGCGGGGCTGCCCTCGAAGACCGTCCGGGCCCGTTCGCGGGCCCGCTCCGACATCGTCCCCTCGGCCATCCGCAGCGTCACCTTGGTGATCATGCGGTGCGCGATGTTCTTCACGATCAGCGCGACCACGAAGGTGATGATGATCAGCAGCAGCGTGGTGAGCGGCTTGTCCAGCCACGTCGCGAAGAACTTGGTGAAGTCGGTGTTGTGCGAGATGTTCCAGACGAGCCGGCACGCCGTCGTCGGGTCCGGGTCGCCGCAGGCCGTCTCCGGGGACCCCTTGTCGGCCCAGGGGAGCAGCGGCTCGCCGCCGGGCGCCGCGGTGGGCGCGGCCGGCACCCCGAGCGCTCCGGCGAGCGGCCCGGCGAGCGGCGAGGCGGCAAGAGACGACGCGGCGAATGACATGGTGCAGACCCTCCCCGGCCAATTGTGGTGCCTCGGCACCTCGCTGTGGACCCGCGGCGGGCACGAGCCGATCGTAGGGGACGTTTCCGACCGGTTCGTACGCCGCCGGACGAGGCGCCGTCCGGACGGAGCCCGGGAGGCGCGGCCGGGGAGGGGCTGTCCGGGCGAACGTGTCCCGCGGCCGGCGGCTGCCGCGCCGTTCCGGCCGCGGACCGCGGGACACGCCCGGTCTCAGGGGCGGGAGCCGACCTCCCGGGAGAGCGGCTGCAGGACGTGCGCCAGCTTCATCGCGGCGCCGCCGACGTCGTCCACCCGGTGCATGCGCTCGCCCCACGACCACCAGAAGTAGTGGTCCTTGGTCTCGGGGGCCGGCGCGCAGGTCACGTCCTCGGCGAGGCTCGCGGCCTCGGGGTTCACCACCCGCAGGAAGGCCGGCCCCGAGCGGGTGCGGACGACGCGGGCGACCAGGCCCTGCGTGTCGAGTTCCTGCTCCAGCTCCTCGAGGTAGGCGACGCGTCTGTCGCTGACCACCTTCACACCCCCTCCATGGCGAGCACCGGACGTCGACCGGACCGGGGCGGATGATCGACTCTCTGGATCCGTCCGGTCACTCGCGGCGAGAATTGCAACTCTCACACTGGCGGGTCAAGGGGGCGGTCGTCCGGCGAAGTACCGGATTACCCCACCTCAGAGGAAGGGGCCCCTCCTCCGGAGGAAGAATCTCTACCCGCAGGGGGTGAGGCGTCCTCCGGCCGGTGCTTCTTCTGCGAAACCGCTTGGCGGCCAATGTGACGAGGGTTACGCTGCGTGCGCGAAAGGTTATCTGTCGTGGCCATCTAGTGACCGGTCGCCGTGGCAGGGACGACCGCCCTCCCCCCGGGGGAACGGCGTCCCGGCCCGACGGTGAGGAGGCCGGAGTCGATGTCGGATCCCCCCCGGAAAGAGACGGAAGTCGCCCGCCGGATCCGCGCGCACGCCCTGGCCCGCGGCCAGGGCCCGGTCCAGATCGCGCAGGACATCCACGAGCAGTGCGGGCCGCTGTTCGGCACCAGCCGGATCAAGGCGCACCGCCTTGCCCACGGTGTCGCGCTGTCCGACATCGTGGCGCAGGTCAGGGCGCTGTACGAGGTCGACGGCAAGCCGCCTCCCCGGCTTGGGGAGACGCTGCTGTCGGCCTACGAGAGCGGGTACAAGCGGCCCGGTCCCGAGTACCTGCACTACCTGTGCGCCGTCTACCGGGTGGAGCCCGACGCGCTCGACTACCAGAGCCCCTGCATCTGCGGCCGCGGCCACGCGGCCCGCACGGGGGTTCCGAGCGTCCCCCCGCCGCGCGCCCCGGAGCGGCGCCCGGCGGCCGACCCCGACGCGCTCGTCGGGGCGATCGTTCCCAGGGGCGAGGAGCGCCCCTGGATCACCGTCAACGACGTACGGGGCCCCGACCGCGCCGAAGGCCCCCTGACCATTGATGTGGGAGAGGAGGACATCGTGCTTCGTAGGACCCTTCTGCAGTTGCTGGCCGGAGCGGGCGTGGCGCTCGACGGTCAGTTCCTTGGGGCCGTCGACAACCTGCGCCGCAAGATGGACGACACCCTCGTCGGCGCGACCGTCTCGCCGACCATGCTCGACCAGTGGGAGGAGACGACCTACGGCTACGGCCGGCAGTACCAGGCGACTCCCTCGCTGCGGATGCTCTGCGACGTCCTGCTGGACTTCAGCGAGGTGCGGCGCATGTGCGACAAGCGGCAGCCGGTGGAACTGCAGGAGCGGCTGTGCCGGATCGCGGCGCAGCTGTCCGGGCTGTCCGGGCTGATCATGATCAACCTGGGCGACCACCGGCTGGCCCGCTCCTTCTTCCGGACCGCGCGCACCGCCGCCGACGAGACCGGCGACCGGCAGCTGCGCGCCTGGGTGACCGTCCGCGAGTCGCTCGTGCCGATGTACTACGGCGACCCGCGCGAGGCGCTGCACCTGGCCCGCAAGGCCCAGGACCTCGCCGGCCGGACGCCCGGCGTCGCCGCCGCGATGGCCCCCGCCGTGGAGGCCCGCGCGCTCGGCATGCTCGCGCTGCGCGGCCGCGGCGACGCCGCCCCGAGCGCCCGCCGCGCCCTCGTCCGGGGGCGCTCGGTGTTCGACCAGTTGTCCAAGACCGACACCGGCGACCTGGTGTTCGGGTTCACCGACCGGCAGATGGCCTTCTACGAGGGCGACACGTTCACCAACCTCGGCGACCACAAGCACGGCGACGAGGTGCTGAGCCACGCCCTCACCCTCTATTCGCCCACCGACCGCGTCGACCTGACCCTGGTGCGCCTCGACCGCGCGATGTGCAAGCTCCACGCCGGCCACCCCGACGCCGCGCTCGTGGCCGGCCGGGAGGCCATCCTCGACCTGCCCGCCGACCACCGCAGCGACATCCTCGTGCACCGCGCCCGCCAGATCGGCGCGGCCGTCTCGGCCAAGCACGGCGAGATACCGGCGCTCAAGGACTTCTACGAGGCGCTCTCCGGCCCTTCGATCAAGAGTCCCGTCACCGCGCCGCCGGCCGAGCAGGTCTGACCGGGCATGGGCAGCACCTTCTCGCAGGGCCACCTCGTCCGGCTGGAGGACGAGCCGCCCGTCTGGCGGTTCGGCGACCTGCGCATCCGCCGCTACCACGCGGCCGACCACGGCACCGTCCTGGCCCTGCACCGCGAGGGCCTCGCCCAGGTCGGCCTGCGGCCCGGCGACGGCGTCTACTACGACCACGACTTCTTCCGGATGGAGGACATCTACCTCCGCAACGACGGCGAGTTCCTCGTCGGCGAGCTCGGCGCCCGGATCGTCGCGATGGGCGGCCTGCGCCGCGCCGACCTCATCCCCGGCGGGCACGCCCGCGCGTTCGGCGGCTACGCCCCCGGCGCCCGCGAGCTGAACGCCGTCGAGATGGTGCGCCTGCGCGTCCTGCCGGCCGTCCAGCGCCGCGGCTACGGCGCCGCGCTCGTCCGGGCGCTGGAGGAGCGCGCCGCCGAGTACGGCTACCGCGTCCTGCGCGCCGACACCACCGAGCTCCAGGGCCCCGCGCTGGCCCTCTACCGCAAGTTCGGCTGGCGCGAGACCCGCCGCGAGACCATCGGCGGCATCGTCAACATCTACATCGAGAAGCCCCTCCGCTGACCCCCGTGGCTGCGCCGACCGCACGCCTCCGCTGACCCCGTTGCTCCGCTGACGCGGTGATTCCGCCGACCCGGCGCCGCCGCTGACCCGCGCCGTACCTCGCGCGGGTCAGGGGCGGCGGGCGGCGAGCATCTGCATCAGCGGGTAGCGGTGCCGGCGCACGTCCGTGAAGTCGCGGGCGGTGAGCGCGCGGGTCACCTCGCGGTCGCCGAAGACCGTGAAGCCCGTGGTCCGGCGGATCAGCGCGCCCGCGATGCGGGCGCTCGGGAGCGGGACGGGGCGGCGCGAGGTGAGGATGACGAGCCGGCCGCCGGGCCGCAGGACGCGGGCCATGCCGTCCAGCGCCCGCCACGGGTCGTCGAACAGGTAGAGCGCGCCGAAGCAGCAGACGGCGTCGAACACGCCGTCGCGGAACGGGAGGTCGACGGCGTCGCCGCGCACGTAGTCGATGCGGGCGTCGTCCAGGTGGGGTTCGGGGGTGTCGCGGACGGCCTGCGCCAGCATGGTCTCGGACGCGTCCAGGCCGACGACCAGGCCGTCCGGGCCGACCCCCTCGGCGAGGGCCCGGGTCACGTTGCCGGGGCCGCACGCCACGTCCAGCACCGTCGCCGGCGGGCGATCGGTGAGGCCCAGCCACTCGCGGGCCATCGCGTGCTCGGCGGCGGTGTCGGGGCCGAACGGCCAGCCCTTGGCGAGGTTGAAGCCGATCGGCCGCCACACCTTCTCGTAGATGCGCGGCAGGAACGTCGACTCCATCGCGGACTGGGCCAGCGACGGCTTCGCCGGCGGGCCGAGCAGGTCGAGGTAGCCGGCCGACGTGTCGGGC
This sequence comes from Actinomadura sp. NPDC049382, assembly GCF_040677125.1. NCBI lineage: Bacteria > Bacillati > Actinomycetota > Actinomycetes > Streptosporangiales > Thermomonosporaceae > Actinomadura > Actinomadura sp. NPDC049382. The sequence goes on along the minus strand of NZ_JBFARO010000018.1, from coordinate 49,525 downwards.
TCCCGGGGCGGCTCGCGCAGGAGGTCGAGGACCGTGGTGGTCTGCACCGTCATCCCGCTATTAGACCATGAGTCAATTCGTCGAAGGACAGCCCGGTCTGCGCGGCCAGGAACGTGAGCGTGTCGGTCATCAGGTCGGCCGAGCGGCTCACCGAGCGGGCGGCGTGCCCCACCTCGGCCTCGTCGCGCAGCAGGACCGGCGCGTCCGACGCGGTGGCGTACTGCAGCGCCGCGCACAGCTTGCGGGCGTGCAGCGGGTCCACGCGGGTGTCGCTGCCGAACGTCGTGAACAGCACGGCCGGGTACGCGGTGCCCGGGTGGACGTGGTGGTACGGGGAGTAGCCGATGAGCCAGCCGAACTCCTCGGGGTCGTCCGCCGTCCCGTACTCGTCGTTCCAGGTCTGGCCGAGGCCGAACCGCTCGTAGCGCACCATGTCGAGCAGCGGCGCCGAGCAGACCACCGCCCGGTACAGGTCGGGGCGCTGGGTGAGGGCCGCGCCGACGAGCAGGCCGCCGTTGGAGCCGCCGGAGATCGCGAGCTGGGCGGGCGTGGTCAGCCCGTCCGCGATCAGCTTCTCGGCGGCGGCGTGGAAGTCGTCGAAGACGTTCTGCTTGCGCTCGCGCATGCCCGCGCGGTGCCACTCCTCGCCCTCCTCGGACCCGCCGCGCAGGTTGGCGACCGCGTACACGCCGCCCGCCTCCACCCAGGCCAGGATGCTCGCCGAGTAGGACGGGGTGAGGGAGATGTTGAAGCCGCCGTACCCGTAGAGGATCGCCGGGCGCGGGCCGGACAGCCCGGGGCGGGACGCGACCAGCATCCGCACCTCGGTGCCGTCGCGGGAGGTGTAGACGACCTGGCGCGTCTCGATCTCCGGGACCTCGACCGCGCCCGGCGCCGACGCCCACGGCGTGGTCTCGCCGGTGCGCGCGTCGTAGCGCATGACCGAGGACGGGGTGGTGTTGTCGGTGTAGCCGAACCACGCCTCGTGCCCGCCCTCGGGCCGCTCGACGATCCCGCCGATCGAGCCGAGGCCCGGCGTCGGGACGGTGCCGATCCGCTCCCCGGTCGCCAGGTCGTGGACGGTGATCTCGCTGATCGCGTGCCGCGTCCACCCGGCCAGCAGGACGGGCCGGTCCAGGCCGTCGAGGATCGCGAAGTCGGTGAGGACGGCCTCCGGGTCCTCCGGGACGAGGTCCCGCCAGTGCTCGTAGGACGGGTCGGCCGGGTCGGCGACGCAGAGCCGGGAGCGGGGCGCGTCCCGGTCGGTGAAGATGTAGGCGCGGCCGTCGCGCCCGACGTGCAGGCCGGTGCCGGCGTCCACGCCCTCCTGGACGGGGCGCAGCTCCGGGGCCTCCGGCGGCGACGCGGACAGGTCCGCGATCCACAGGTCGTTGCGCGGCGCCGTGCCCTGCGACGACGAGACCGTCAGCCAGCGCCCGTCCCGGCTGACGCCGGCCCCGTAGTAGTTGGTCTTGTCGCGGCCCGCGCCGAAGATCAGCACGTCGTCGGCGTCGGGGTCGGTGCCGACCCGGTGGAAGTAGAGGCGCCGGTGGTACTGCTCCTCGCCGTCCGGGACCTCGTGCGCGGGCAGCCGGCGCGAGTAGTAGTACGCCTCGCCGCCCGGCAGCCACGCGACGGCGGAGTACCGGGCCCGCTCGATCGGCCCCTCGACCCGCTCGCCGGTCGCGACGTCGATGACGTACAGCAGGGACTCCTCGTCCCCGCCGGTGGAGACCTTGTAGGCGAGGCGGCGGCCCTCCTTGTCGGGCTGCCAGCCGTCGAGCGTCGTCGTGCCGTCCGGGTCGAGCGCCATCGGGTCGACGAGGACGCGCTCGGTGCCGTCCGGGTCCGCCGTGTAGAGGACGGGGTGCTCCTGCCCGGCGTCCCGGCGGGTGAAGAACCGCCGCTCGCCCCGCCACACGGGGGAGCCGACGCTGCCCGCGCCGAGCAGCTCGCCGAGGCGGGCCCGCAGCGCGTCGCGGCCCGGCAGCGCGTCCACGACCTTGTGGAAGAGCCGGTCCTGCGCGGCGAGCCACTCCGCGGTCTCGGGGCTGTCGGCGTCCTCCAGCCACCGGTACGGGTCGGCGACCCGGTGGCCGTGGATGTCCTCGACGATGTCCTGGCGCTGCGCGGGCGGATACGGCGTCATGAATGCACTGTATTGGCCCTTCGGGGCTGGCCGTCCGGACAGTCCCCCCTGCCCTGAACGCGGGTCCGCGTTCGATCCGGCGCGCGCTGGGGGATTATTGGGGTAGCGGACGGGCTCCCTCAGACGCCACACTGATGAAGGTCGGTTCGCCCCTGGGGAGGTTCTCATGGTGAGGGCGCAGGAACCGGAGACGATAATCGGGCCTCGGTCCGAGGCGCGGTCGACCGCGCCCGCCGAGGCGACCCACCCCCCGAATCCGCCGAACCCGCCGAATCCGGCGATCCCGCCGAACCCGGCGGAGGCCGTCTGATGCGACAGGTCCTGCTCCTGAACGCGACGTACGAACCACTCACCACGCTGCCGCTGCGGCGGGCGGTCTGCCTCGTGCTCCGGGAGAAGGCCGAGATCGTCCATCACGACATGACGGGCGCGGTGCTGCATTCGGCCACGATGACGGTCGAGGTGCCGTCGGTGATCCGGCTGCGCCGCTACGTCCGCATCCCGTTCCGCACCCGCGTGCCCCTGACTCGGGCCGCGCTGATGCGGCGCGACAACTTCCGCTGCGTCTACTGCGGGCGCCGGGCCGAGACGATCGACCACGTCCATCCGCGCAGCCGCGGCGGCAAGCACGTGTGGGAGAACTGCGTCGCCTCCTGCATGACCTGCAACCACAGCAAGGCCGACCGGCTGCTGTCGGAGCTCGGCTGGACGCTCCCCGTCCCGCCCGCCGTGCCGCGCGGCGCGCACTGGCGGCTCATCGGCCTCGTCCAGGACGGCGACCCCCAGTGGGCCGCCTACGTCTCCGAACCGGCGGCCTGACCGGCGGCCCCGCGTCCCGGCGACCACGTATCCTGGGGCCGTGCCTCGTTATGACTACCGCTGCCGCGCGTGCGGATCGACCTTCGAGGTCTCCCGCCCGATGATCAACGCGTCCGACCCGGCCCCCTGCCCGGACGGCCACGACGACACGGTCAAGCTGCTGTCCACGGTCGCCGTCACCGGCACCTCCCGCGGCACGGCGCCCCCGCCGAAGCCCGCCGGCGGAGGCGGCTGCTGCGGCGGAGGCTGCTGCTCCTAGCCGTTCTGGGCGGCGCGCATGGCCCGTCCGGTCGCCGCGGGGTCGTAGCCCGGCGGGACGCCCTGCAGCAGCACGGCGGTGCCCGGGATGTGGTCGGTGCGCATGGGGAGGATCGCCTGGTAGGCGTCCGACTCGTACCAGGCGCGGGCCCTGTCCATGTCGGGGAACTCGATCAGGACGTAGCTCCCCTCCAACGGCCCCTCCATCACCTCGGGGTTCACGCCGTGGACGAGGAAGCGGCCGCCGAACGGGTCCATGGTGTCCTGGATGCGCTCGATGTAGGTGAAGACGTCGTCGTGCAGCGGCGGCTGCGGCCGCAGGTGGGCGAGGGCGTAGGCGGTCATCGCGGACTCCTTCGGCGGTGGGCGCCGGGCTGGTCTCGCCCGGCACCCACCACTGTGCCGAAGTCAGGGAACGGCGGCGATTACCCGCCGGGTAAAGCGCCGGGCCCGCTTGCTCGTGATCTCCGTGGGGGGACGCACCCCGCCTCGCTCAGTTGTGGGGGAGGCGGTCGAGCTGCGACACGTCGCGGGCGGCGCCGGTGGACGCGGACGTGGCCATCGCCGCGTAGGCCCGCAGCGCGGCGCTGACCGGGCGGTTGCGGTCGCGGGGCCGGTAGCCGCCGAGGTCGGCGAGCAGCTTCTCGCGGCGGATCTCCAGCTCGTCCGCCGGGACGTCCAGCTCCAGGACGCGGTTCGGGATGTCGATGACGACGCGGTCACCGTCCTCGACGAGGGCGATGATCCCGCCGCCCGCCGCCTCCGGGGAGGCGTGCCCGATGGACAGCCCGGACGTGCCGCCGGAGAACCGGCCGTCGGTGATCAGCGCGCACGCCTTGCCGAGCCCGCGGCCCTTGAGGAAGCTCGTCGGGTACAGCATCTCCTGCATGCCGGGGCCGCCCTTCGGGCCCTCGTAGCGGATCACGACGACGTCACCGGGCGTGACCCGGCCGCTGAGGATGCCCTCGACGGCCTCGTCCTGCGACTCGAAGACGACGGCGGGGCCGGTGAAGGTCCACAGCTCCTCCTCGACGCCGGCGGTCTTGACGATCGCGCCGTCGGGGGCGATGTTGCCGCGCAGGACGGCGAGCCCGCCGTCGGCGGTGTAGGCGTGCTCGACGGAGCGGATGCAGCCGTTCTCGCGGTCGAGGTCGAGGGTCTCCCAGCGGGCGCTCTGCGAGAAGGCCGAGGTGCTGCGGACGCCGCCGGGAGCCGCGTGGAACATCTCGACGGCCTCGGGCAGGACGTCGGGGGAGCGGACGTCCCACTTGGCGACGAACTCGTCCAGGGACGCGGAGTGGATCGAGTGCGCCGAGCCGTGCAGCAGCCCGCCCCGGTGCAGCTCGCCGAGCAGCGCGGGGATGCCGCCGGCGCGGTGGCAGTCCTCGACGTGGTACTTGGCGGTCGCCGGGGCCAGCTTGCAGATGCACGGGACGCGGCGCGACACCGCGTCGATCTCGGCCAGCCCGAAGTCGGCGCGGGCCTCGGTCGCGGCGGCGAGCAGGTGCAGGATCGTGTTGGTGGAGCCGCCCATCGCGACGTCCAGCACCATCGCGTTCTCGAACGCCTGCGGGGTGGCGATGTTCAGCGGCAGGACGGACTCGTCGTCGCCGTCGTAGTACCGCTTGGCGATCTCGACGACGGTGCGGCCGGCGTCCTCGTAGAGGCGGCGGCGGGCGGTGTGGGTGGCGAGGACGGTGCCGTTGCCGGGCAGCGCCAGCCCGATCGCCTCGGTGAGGCAGTTCATCGAGTTCGCCGTGAACATGCCGGAGCAGGACCCGCAGGTCGGGCAGGCGGACTCCTCCATCTCCAGCAGGGTGTCGTCGGCGATCGAGACGTCCGCGGAGGCGATCATCGGGTCGATCAGGTCGAGCTTGTTGCCGCCCATGACGCCCGCGACCGGCTTGCCGGCCTCCATCGGGCCGCCGGAGACGAACACGGTCGGGATGTTCAGCCGCAGCGCGGCCAGCAGCATCCCCGGGGTGATCTTGTCGCAGTTGGAGACGCAGATGAGGGCGTCGGCGCAGTGCGCGTTGACCATGTACTCGACGGCGTCGGCGATCAGCTCGCGGGACGGCAGCGAGTACAGCATGCCGCCGTGGCCCATCGCGATGCCGTCGTCCACGGCGATGGTGTTGAACTCGCGGGGCACGCCGCCGGCCTCGCGGACCGCGCCCGCGACGACCTTGCCGACCTCGTCCAGGTGGACGTGGCCCGGCACGAACTGGGTGAAGCTGTTGGCCACCGCGACGATCGGCTTGCCGAAGTCCTCGCGTTCGACGCCGCTGGCGCGCATGAGGGCGCGGGCGCCCGCCATGTTCCTGCCGTGCGTGACCGTGCGTGACCTGAGCGGTGGCATGTGACCTCTCCAAACCTGTGGCGTGCGGGGACGACGGGCCGCGCGTGGTTCGGCGTGGCGGGGCGGGTCGCCTTCGGAAGCGTGCTCGCAGCGGCGGATCTCGGCGCTGCCGCCGGCTCAGCGGAGGTCGCGCGCGGGCCGGCCCGTGACCCTCGATGCTACCAACCGGTGAGCGGGCATGAGAAAAGCCGGGACGCGGACGTCCCGGCGGGCTCGCCGTCGAGCAGCTGGGGCGGGCGGCCCGGGGAAGCAGGCCGCCCTCGGCCTCAGTCGGGGTACTTCGGCGGCAGGGCCTGCTCCGCCGCCTGGAAGATGCGCTGCACGTCGCCGTCGGTGAGGATCTTCGGACGGCGCCGCAGGTAGGCGCGGGCCCGGTTGCCGGCGTAGACGTCGACGTCCCGCACCCGCATGACCTTCCACGGGATCGACGGGCCGTAGATCGCCACGGAGGCCTGCACCGGGACCTCGAAGCCGACCCGCTCGGCGAGGATGCTGCTGGCCATCTGGGCCTCCCAGCGCGCCTCGTCCAGCCGGTCCTTCTTGTTGAAGGGGCCGTGGAAGAGCTTCAGGTGGGACATGGTGCGCACGGGGAGGCGCTTGTCCCACTTCTCGGAGTCGATGGCGTAGACGCCGCTCGGCCCGATCACGAGGTGGTCGATCCGCCCGTCGCTGACGCCCTCGTCGTCGCGGGGGACGGCCCGCGCGTGCAGCACGAGGTACCCGTTGCGCTGGAGGGACTTCAGCTGCTTCTCGGTGCGCCGTTCGGCGGCCGAGGACTTCTGCCAGGCGGTGACGGAGGAGCTCCTGCGGGACGTCCGGACGACATCGCCGACGACCACCAGGACCGCGACGGCGACGCCCAGCCGCCAGCCGACCAGGACCATGACGGCGACGCCCGCGACGACGGCCGCGCCGGCCCGCCACGCCCAGCGGCGGATCCGGGGGTCGTCGAGCGGCGTCGCGGCGGTGCGCTCGCCCTCCTCCGGACGCTCGGTCACCGGCGCCGGGTGATGGTGCTCACGCGCTTCCTCCGACCGTGCCTCCACCGGCCGCGACTCCTCGGACTCGGCCCGGGGCTGGCCCCGGGCTCCCTGCGTGTTGCCCCGCTCCATGATCGCCATGAGTGACGCTCCGTATCCCTTTCCCATCGGGGGCATGATCCTCCGTGCGCAGAGTAATCATCCGGCCGGTCGGCGACTAGTCATGCGGGGTTAATAGTTTTGTCGCCGTCGGGACAGTGAGTAACTTACGCGACGGATGGGTAGGCCGATACTCTTCTCCTTCCTCCGCCTTTACGTCCCTGCCCTCTTTGATGCCCGCGCACACGGCGTCTAGCGTTCCGATTCGTGACACAAACCCATGACCTGAGCGCCACCCAGATGGCCGCCGCCGTCCGCACGAGGGAAGTATCCCCGGTCGAGCTCACCGACCACTATCTGGCCCGCATCGACCGGCTGAACGAGCAGGTCGGCGCCTACGTGACCGTCACCGCCGAGCGCGCCCGCGAGGAGGCCCGCCGCGCCGAGAAGGCGGTGCTGGAGGCGGCCGACCCGGCGGACCTGCCGCCGCTGCACGGCGTCCCGGTCCCGATCAAGGACCTGAACATGGTGAACGGCGTCCGGATGACGTTCGGGTCGGCGGTGTACGCCGACCTGACCGGGTTCGCCGACGACCATGTGGTCACCAAGCTCGCGCAAGCGGGGTCCGTGCTGCTGGGCAAGACGACGACGCCCGAGTTCGGCCTGCCCTGCTATACGGAGGGTGACGTCGCGCCCCCGGCCCGCACCCCCTGGGACCTCACCCGGTCGGCGGGCGGGTCGTCCGGCGGCGCGGCGGCGGCGGTCGCGGCCGGGCTGGCGCCGATCGCGCAGGGCAGCGACGGCGGCGGCTCGATCCGGATCCCGAGCAGCGCCTGCGGCCTGTTCGGGATCAAGCCGACCCGCGGCCGGGTGTCGGCGGGGCCGATCGTCCCCGACCTGTTCGGACTGTCGACCAACGGGCCCATCGCCCGGACCGTCCGCGACGCGGCCCTCATGCTGGACCTGATGGCCGGCCACATGCCGGGCGACCTGTACCGGGCGCCGCAGGCCGACGGGCCGTTCCTCGCGTACGCCGACCGGGCGCCGGGCCGGCTGCGCATCGCGCGGAGCAAGCAGCCGCCGGTGCCGGGCGTGGAGGTCCACCCCGACTGCGTCGCCGCCTACGAGGAGGCTTCGGCGCTGCTGGAGGAGCTGGGCCACGAGGTCGTCGACCTGCCGGAGGTGCTCGGCGCCGACCTGCTCCCGCACTTCGCGACGCTGTGGGGCGTGATGGCGACGATGACGCCCGTCCCGGAGGGGAGTGAGCACCTGCTGCAGCCGCTGAGCCGCTGGCTGCGCGGCCTCGGCGAGGCCACCACGGCGCCGCAGCTGATGCAGTCGCACGCCGCGCTGCAGGGCGCGCTGCGCGCCGCGTTCCCGATCACGGACGGGTTCGACGCGATCCTGCACCCGACGCTCGCGTCGCCGCCCGTCCCCGTCGGCCACTTCCACGGGCAGGAGCCGGAGGAGAACTTCCGGCGCCAGACCAACTTCACCCCGTTCACGGCGGTCTACAACGTCTCCGGGCAGCCGGCGGTGAACGTCCCGCTGCACTGGAACGACGAGGGGCGGCCCATCGGGGTCATGCTGGCCGGGCGGCTCGGCGGCGAGGGCACGCTGATCTCGCTGTCCGCGCAGCTGGAGGAGGCCCGCCCGTGGATCGGCCGCACGCCGGAGATCTGGACGGCGTGACCGCGCCCGCACCGGGCATGGTGCAGGCGTGGGCGACGACGAACTGATCAGGCTGGCCGGGCACCACGGCGTCGCGACGCGGTACGCCGACTGGCGCGGCCGGGAGGCGGCGGTCGCGCCGGACACGCTCGTCGCCGTCCTGGCGGCGCTCGGAGTGGACGCCTCCACCCCGGGCGCCGCCAGGGCGGAACTGGAACGCGTCCGGGCCCCCGCGCGGACGCTGCCGCCGGTCGTGGTCGTCCGCCACGGCGACGGCGCGCCGGACTTCCCGGGCGCGAGCGTCGAGCTGGCGACCGGCGAGACCGTCCCGCCCACGGCGCGGCTGCCGCTCGGCTGGCACCGGCTGCACGCCGGGGCCGAGAGCGCGCCGCTGCTGGTCGCGCCGCGCCGGCTGCGCACCCCGGACCGCGTGTGGGGGCTCACCGTCCAGCTGTACTCGGTGCGCTCCCGCGCGTCCTGGGGGATCGGCGACCTGCGCGACCTGGCCGACCTCGCCGCGTGGAGCGGCCGCGCGCGGGGCGCCGGGTTCGCGCTGATCAACCCGCTGCACGCGGCCGAGCCCGTCCCGCCGGTCGGCGCGTCCCCCTACTCGCCGATGAGCCGCCGCTTCACCTCCCCGCTGTACCTGCGCGTCGAGGACCTCCCCGAGTACGCGGCGCTGCCGCCCGAGGACCGCGCGGGCCTGCGCGCGCTCGCCGAACCGCTGCGCATCCCCGGCGGCGCCCTCGATCGCGACGCGGTCTGGTCGGCCAAGCTCCGGGCGCTCGAACTGCTGCACCGCGTCCCGCGCGGCACCGCGGCCCAGCGCGACTACGACGCGTTCCGCGCCCGCGAGGGCCGGGCCCTCACCGCGTTCGCGACCTGGTGCGCGCTCACCGAGAGGCACGGCCCGGACTGGCGCCGCTGGCCCGCGGACCTCCACGACGCCGGCGGCCGCGCCGTCGCCGACGAGGCGGCGCGGCTCGCCCCGCGCGTCGACTTCCACGCCTGGCTGCAATGGCGGCTGGACGGCCAGCTGGCGGCCGTTCAGCGGGCCGCCTCCGACGCCGGGATGCCGGTCGGGATCGTCCACGATCTCGCGGTCGGCGTCGCGCACGGCAGCGCCGACACCTGGATGTACCGCGACCTGTTCGCGCCCGGCATGAGCGTCGGGGCGCCGCCGGACGAGTTCAACCAGCGCGGCCAGGACTGGGGCCAGCCGCCCTGGCACCCGCACCGCCTCGCGGGCGCCGCCTACGCCCCGTTCCGGGAGATGCTGGCCGCCGCGTTCCGGCACGGCGGCGGGCTGCGCCTCGACCACGCGATGCAGGTGTCGCGCCTGTGGTGGGTGCCCGAAGGCGGGTCACCGGCCGACGGGACGTACGTCCGCTACGACCGGGACGCGCTTCTCGGCTGCCTGGCCTGGGAGGCCGAACGGGCGGGCGCCGTCGTGGTCGGCGAGGACCTCGGCACCGTCGAACCCGACTTCCGGGACGACCTGGCCGACCGCGGCATGCTCGGCACGTCGCTCCTCTGGTTCGAGCGCGACGCCGCGGGACGTCCCAAGCCCGCGGCCGAGTGGCGCGAGCTGTCCCTGGCCACGGTCGGCACCCACGACATGCCGCCCATCACGGGCTTCGTGCACGGCGACCACATCGCGCTCCGCGACCGCCTCGGCCTGCTGACGCGGCCCCGCGCCGACGAGGAGGCCGACCACCGCCGCCAGTTGGGCGACTGGCTGGCGCTCCTCCACGAGGAGGGCCTGCTGCCCGCGCCCGCCGCCGAGGTCATGCAGGCCCTCGCGGAAGGCGCGACCACCTACGACCAGCAGATCGTGGACGCCCTGCACGCCTTCCTGGCGCGCACCCCGGCCCGCCTCAGGGGCGTGGCGCTGGCGGACGTCGTCGGCGAGCGCCGCACCCAGAACCAGCCGGGCACCACCGACGAGTACCCCAACTGGCGTGTTCCGCTGGCCGGCGCCGACGGCCTGCCCGTCCTGCTGGAGGACCTTCAGGAGAGCGCCGACTCGATGCGCTTCGTCACGTCCTGAAGGAGCGTGTCGGGACGCAGATCGGTCGCGGCGATGGCGGAGAACAGCTCGGGCAGGCCGCGCAGGGGGTAGGAGCCGTCGGCGTCCGCCAGCGCCTTGTGGCCGAGCGGAAGGCGTGACAGCGACTTGCGCGCGCGCGTCCACGCCGCCTGCACCTCCTCGGGGGACGGGACGCCGAACCCGTGGCCGACCGGCGCGGCATGGCGGAGCTTCACGAGCGCCCCGTCGGTGAACTCCACGGCGAGCGTGCACCGGTCGGTCAGGTCGGCGCGGACGGCGTCGTCCAGGCGCGTCATGACCGAGCAGGGCGTCCGGCAGCGGGCCGCGCAGTCGCCCAGCGCGGACGCCACCTGGCTGTGCTGCCGGTCCAGGTAGGCGCGCCAGCCCGGCCCCGGCTCCTTCGCGACGCGGAGCGTCCGCTCGCAGGCGGAGCGCTCCGGCCGGGTGTGGTCGCACATCCGCGGCGAACCCGGCTCCACCGGCACCCCGAACCGGCTGCCGTCGCCGCTTACCGAGGCGCCGATGAGCGCCGGGTCGCCGGCATGGCCGAGGACGGGCTCCCAGGCCAGCATCGGCAGGTACTCGGCGGCGATGTGGACGGCGGCGACCAGCGCGGCCATGTCGCGGCGCCGCCACCGGACCTCGATGACCTCCAGCAGGAGGGAGTACGCGGGGCGCAGGCTCGCGAGGGCGCCGCGCGGGCGCTCCCGGGGCGTCTGCGGCATCCGGCTGGCGCGGGCCCGGTCCAGCAGGTCGGCCGGGACCTCGCCGGCCGCTTCCGGCATGCCGAAGTCCTCGGCGTCCAGGTCGAGGACGCGCTGCCCGAACGCGCACAGCGCCGCGACCGCCGCCGACCCGCCGCCCGCCGCCGGCCCGCCCTGCGTGACCAGCGCCTCAAGATCGCCGAACGCGTGGCGCCGCGCGAGCGCCGCCAGCACGTCCCGAGCCGTCTCCACCTGGCCGTCCTCCAACCCCGTAGCCCGCCCCGTGACCGTGCAACGATCCCACGGTCACGGGGCGGGTGGACAGCCTCGGGCGGACCGGCTCAGGCGGACGCCGCGTCCTTCGCGCGGGCGCGCAGCGCGCGGGCGACGCCGTCGCGGCCCTCCGACAGCAGCCGGGCGAGGGCCGCCGGCGGGTTCTGCTCGGCGATGTACGCCTCGGTCCGGTCGACGGTGGACTGCTCGATCACCAGGAACGGGTAGGCGACCTCGGCGAACGTCTGCGACATGTCGCTCGTCCACTCCTTCCACACCCGGCCGACCTCGGCGAAGTACCGGTCGACGTAGGGCAGGAGCAGCTCGGCCTGGTCCGGCTCGACGAACCCGCCGAGCGTCGACCGGTAGACGGCGTTGGGCAGCTCGCCCGAGACGATCCGCTCCCACGCGGACGCCTTCGCCGCCGCGGTCGGGATCGCGGCCTTGCAGGCGGCGGCGTGCCGCTCGCCCGCGGCGGTGCGGTCCCGCTCGTGCTCGGCGTCGATCTCGGCCTCGCCCGCCCGCCCGGTGACCACGAGGCGGCGCAGCAGCGCCCAGCGCAGGTCGGTGTCGACCGTGAGGCCGACGAGCGTCTGCGAGCCGTCCAGCAGGCCCTGGACGAACGCCAGGTGCTCGTCGGACACCGCCGACGCGGTGAACGCCTGCGTGTAGGCGAGCTGGAGGTCCGAGCCGGGCTCGGCCTCGCGCGCCAGGTCGGCGAGCGTGCCGGCGAGCAGGGCGAGGCCCTCCTTGCGCCATGCCGGGTCGGCGTACTGCTGGACGGCGGTGCGCGCCTGCCGCAGCAGCGTCTGCGTGACCGAGATGTCGGTGACGCCGCGGATGCCCTTGGCGACGAGCCGGACGTAGTCGCGGGTGGCCATCTCGGCGTCGCGGGTCATGTCCCACGCCGCCGACCAGCACAGCGCGCGCGGCAGGCTCTCCTTGATGTCGCCGATGTGCTCGATGAGCGTCTTCTGCGAGTGCTCGTCCAGCCGGATCTTGGCGTAGGTGAGGTCGTCGTCGTTGACGAGGACGAGGTCGGGCCGCTTCTTGCCGACGAGCTGCGGGACGTCGGTGCGGGCGCCGACCACGTCCAGCTCGACCCGCTCGCGCCGGACGAGGCCGTCGGCGGTCAGGTCGTACAGCCCGATCGCGAGGCGGTGCGAACGCAGCGTCGGGTAGTCGGCCTTGGCCTCCTGCAGGACGGTGAAGGACGTGAAGTTGCCGTCGCCGTCCAGCTCGTACTCGGGCCGCATCGTGTTGACGCCGGCCGTCTCCAGCCACTCCTTCGACCAGGAGGCGAGGTCGCGGCCGGAGGTCTCCTCAAGCGCGCCCAGCAGGTCCGTCAGGACGGTGTTGCCCCACGCGTGCCGGTCGAAGTACCGCCGGACGCCCTCCAGGAAGTTGTCGAGGCCGACATAGGCCACGAGCTGCTTCAGGACGGACGCGCCCTTGGCGTAGGTGATGCCGTCGAAGTTGACCTCCACCGCGCGGATGTCGGGGATGTCGGCGGAGATCGGGTGCGTGGACGGCAGCTGGTCCTGCCGGTACGCCCACGCCTTCTCCAGGTTCGCGAACGTCGTCCACGAGCCCGTCCACTTGGTGGCCTCGGCCTGGCACAGGACGCTCATGTACGTGGCGAACGACTCGTTCAGCCACAGGTCGTCCCACCAGCGCATGGTGACGAGGTCGCCGAACCACATGTGCGCCATCTCGTGCAGGATCGTCTCGGCGCGGCGCTCGTAGGCGGCGTCGGTGACCCGCGACCGGAAGACGTAGTCCTCCAGGAACGTCACGGCGCCCGCGTTCTCCATCGCGCCCGCGTTGAACTCGGGGACGAACAGCTGGTCGTACTTGGTGAACGGGTAGGGGCGGCCGAAGACCTTCTCGAAGTAGGCGAAGCCCTGGCGGGTCACGTCCACGATGGCGTCGGCGTCCAGGTGCTCGGCCAGCGACGCCCGGCAGTACACGCCGAGGGGGATGACGGTGCCGTCCTCGCGGCGGTACTCGTCCCGGACGACGTGGTACGGCCCGGCGATGAGCGCGGTGATGTAGGTGGAGATCTGCGGCGTCGGCAGGAAGTGCCACGTGCCGCCCTCCGCCGACTCGGCGGGCTCGTTGGTGACGACCTCCCAGTCCTGTGGCGCCTTCACGGTCAGCTCGAAGGTGGCCTTGAGGTCGGGCTGGTCGAAGCAGGTGAACATGCGGTGCGCGTCGGCGGTCTCGAACTGGCTGTAGAGGTACACGCCGTCGTCCACCGGGTCGACGAACCGGTGCAGCCCCTCGCCCGACCGCGAGTACTCGCAGTCGGCCACGACGCGCAGCTCGTTCTCCGCGGCGAGGCCGGGCAGCGGGACGCGCCCCTTCTCGGCGTCATAGGACGAGGGGTCGAGGGCCTTGCCGTTGAGGGTGACCTCCCGCACGACGGCGCCGTGCAGGTCGATGAACGTGGACGCGCCCGTCTCGGCGCTGCCGAACCTGACCACAGTGGTGGACGCGAACCGCTCCGCGCCCGTCGTGAGGTCCAGTTCCACCGTGTACGACTCGACGGTGAGCAGCCGGGCCCGTTCCCGCGCCTCGTCGCGCGTGAGGTTGCCTGCCACATGTACTCCTTGGTCGGCTTAATCGCTTGGTGAAGTCATGTCTACCAACCGGACGGCGTCCCGGTCCGCCCGCCACGGCCGAGAGGCGGGCTTGGATAGCCTCCCCCCGCCGGGAATCGGGACGGGGACGCCCTGGTTGTCGCGTAAGGCAGCTCTTTTCACGCCCTAGGAGACGACGTTGACTGAAAACTCGCCCACCCCGGTGGACTTCTGGTTCGACCCGCTGTGCCCCTGGGCGTGGATCACGTCCCGCTGGATCCTGGAAGTGGAGAAGCTGCGCCCGATCCAGGTGCGCTGGCATGTGATGAGCCTGGCCGTCCTGAACGAGGACAAGGACATCCCGGACGACTACCGGCGGATGCTCGCCGACGCGTGGGGCCCGGTGCGGGTGTGCATCGCCGCCGAGCAGAAGTACGGGCCGGAGGTGCTCGGCCGCCTCTACACCGAGATGGGCACGCGCCGCCACCACGAGAAGCAGAAGCTGGACCGGGCCTTCGCCGAGGCGGCGCTGACCGCCGCCGGACTGGACCCGTCGCTCGCGGACGCCGCCGACTCCACCGCCTACGACGAGGCGCTGCGGGCGTCCCACCAGGACGGCATCGACCGCGTCGGCCAGGAGGTCGGCACCCCGGTCATCGAGGTCGAGGGCAGCGCCTTCTTCGGCCCCGTGGTCACGCCCATCCCGCGCGGCGAGGCCGCCGTGAAGCTCTGGGACGGTGTGCGGGCCGTGGCGTCCACCGACGGGTTCTTCGAGCTCAAGCGCACGCGGACCCGCGAGCCCAGCTTCGACTGAGCCGGGTTTCGACCGGGCCGGGCTCCGCCTGAGCGGGGTGGGCCCGGCGGGGTGGCCCGCGAGTGACAGCCGTCTTGCTATTGCGACCGTATTGCAACTACTAGGCGTGTGCCGTCAAACTGGGCCTATCGCTCGCAACAGGTAGGACGGTGGGAGACGTGCACGTACCGGACGGATTCATCGATGCTCCGGTGTCCGTCGCGACGGCCGCGGTCGCCGTGGCCGGGGTCGCGGTGGCGCTGCGCGGCGCCCGGCGGGAACTGGACGACCGGACCGCGCCGCTCGCCGGCCTGACCGCCGCGTTCGTGTTCGCGGCGCAGATGCTCAACTTCCCGGTCGCGTCCGGGACGAGCGGGCACCTGCTCGGCGGCACGCTCGCGGCGATCCTCGTCGGGCCCTACACCGGGGTGCTGTGCGTCTCGGTCGTCCTGCTGATGCAGGCGCTGCTGTTCGCGGACGGCGGCCTCACCGCGCTCGGCACCAACATCACCACGATGGCGCTCGTCACGGTCCTCGTGGGGTACGGGCTGTTCCGGCTCCTGCTGCGGGTGCTGCCCAAGACGCGGGCGTCGGTGTCGGCGTCGGCGTTCGTCGCCGCCGTCGTGTCCGTGCCCGCCGCCGCCATCGCCTTCACCGCCGTCTACGCGGTCGGCGGGACGGCGGACGTGTCGATCGGCAAGGTCGCCACCGCGATGATCGGCGTGCACGTGCTCATCGGCATCGGCGAGGCGCTGATCACCGCGGTGACCGTGTCGAGCGTGCTCGCCGTCCGTCCCGACCTCGTGTACGGGGCGCGCGGGCTGCTGAAGCCGCTGGAACTGCGCACCGGCGCCGAGCAGGGGGCGGACGGCCCGGCCGAGCCGTCCCGCGCCTGAGAGGGGACCTCACATGACCACCAAGCGCTTCTTCGCCGGGTTCCTGCTCGTCTCGCTCGTCCTCGCGGGCATCGTCAGCTACTACGCCTCGTCCAGCCCGGACGGCCTGGAGAAGGTCGCCGAGGACAAGGGCATCAGCGCCAAGGAGAAGGACCACTCGCTCAAGGACTCCCCGTTCGGCGACTACGGGGTGAAGGGCATCGAGAACGCCCGGCTGTCCGGCGGGCTGTCCGGCGTGGTCGGCGTCGGCGCCGTCCTGCTCGTCGGCGGCGGGCTGTTCTGGGCCGTCCGGCGGCGCGGCACGGACGCCGCGCAGGACGCCGCGCAGGACGCCGGGCAGGACGGGACGGCGCCGTCCGAGCCGGCGCGGAAGGGCTGATGGGGGCCGGGCACGCGCACCGGCTCTACCTGCCGGGCGCCTCGCCGGTGCACCGGCTGCCGCCGCAGTGCAAGCTCGTCGCCGTCCTGGCGTTCGTGCTGCTCGTCGTCGCCACGCCGCGCGAGCGGATCTGGGCGTTCGGCGTCTACGCGCTGCTGCTCGCCGCCGTGGCCGCCGCCGCCCGCGTGCCGTTCCGGACGGTGGCGCGGCGCGTCGTCATCGAGGTCCCGTTCGTCGCGTTCGCCTTCCTCATGCCGTTCGTCGCGGAGGGCGAGAAGGTCGCCGTGCTGGGACTGCGGCTGAGCGAGAGCGGGCTGTGGGGGGCCTGGAACATCCTCGCCAAGGGCACCCTCGGCGTCGTCGCGTCGATCCTGCTGGCCGCGACCACAGAGCCGAGGCTGCTGCTGCTCGGCATCGAGCGGCTGCGCATGCCGCAGCTCATCACGCAGATCGCCACGTTCATGCTGCGCTACGGCGACGTCGTCACCGCCGAGCTGGGCCGGATGAGGACGGCGCGTGCGTCGCGCGGCTTCGAGGCGCGCGACATCCGCGCGACGGGCGTGCTCGCCAAGTCGGTGGGCGCGCTGTTCCTGCGCTCCTACGAGCGCGGCGAGCGCGTCCACCTGGCCATGCTGAGCCGCGGCTACGACGGCCGGATGCCCGTCCTGCACGACGTCGGCGCGACCGCCGCGCAGTGGACGGCCGCCGCCGCGCTGCCGCTGGCCGCGGGGCTCGTCGCGCTGGCTGCTTGGATGGTGCCATGACCCCGTCCCTTGAGGTGAAGGGCCTGGCGTACGCGTACCCCGACGGCACGCAGGCCCTGTTCGGCGTCGACCTGACGATCGGGCGCGGCGAGCGCGTCGCGCTGCTCGGGCCGAACGGCGCCGGGAAGACCACGCTCGTCCTGCACCTCAACGGCATCCTGCACGGCGGCCTGGGCGAGGTCAGGGTCGGCGGCCTCGCGGTCGACCCGAAGGACAAGAAGGCGCTGCGGGAGATCCGCCGCCGCGTCGGCATCGTCTTCCAGGACCCCGACGACCAGCTGTTCATGCCGACCGTCCGGGAGGACGTCGCGTTCGGGCCCGCCAACCTCGGCATGCGCGGCGCCGAGCTGGACCGCCGCGTCACGGCCGCCCTGGAGCGCGTCGGCATGGCGCACGCCGCCGACCGGCCGCCGCAGCACCTCAGCTTCGGGCAGCGCCGCCGCGTCGCCGTCGCGACCGTGCTGGCGATGGAGCCGGAGATCCTGGTGCTGGACGAGCCGTCCTCGAACCTGGACCCGGCGAGCCGCCGGGAGCTCGCCGAGATCCTGCTGAGCCTGGACGTGACGGTCCTGATGGTCACGCACGACCTGCCGTACGCGGCGGAGCTGTGCCCGCGCTCGGTGATCCTGTCCGGCGGCGTCATCGCCGCCGACCGCCCCACCCGCGACCTCCTCACGGACGCGGACGTGCTCGCCGCGCACCGCCTCGAACTCCCCTTCGGCTTCGACCCGGCCGCCGCGCTCCGCTGACCGGCGCCCGGAGCGGAGCTCCAGCGGAGCGGAGGGCGGCGGTCAGCGTCGTGCGGGGGGCGTCCTCTCACAGTGACTATCGGGTTACGGCCTGTTCGGCCGTTCCGCTTGCCTCGCCGCCCGTCGTTCGCAAGACTCGACTGTCTCGACACTGGTAACGGTTTTCATACCCGAAATGAGGCATTCGTGAAGGTTGCGTTCGTCGGCAAGGGCGGCAGCGGCAAGACGACCCTGTCGTCGCTGTTCGTCCGGCACCTCGCCGGCCGCGGGCTGCCGGTGGTGGCCATCGACGCCGACATCAACCAGCACCTCGGCGTCGCGCTCGGCCTGGACGAGGCCCGCGCCGCCAAGATCCCGGCGCTCGGCGACCGGCTCACCGAGATCAAGGAGCATCTGCGCGGCGGCAACCCGCGCATCTCCTCCGCCGCCGCGATGGCCAAGACGACCCCGCCGGGCGCCGGGTCGCGGCTGCTGCGGTTCCGCGGCGACGACCCGATCCACGAGGCCGGGCAGGAGGTGGACGGCGTCACGCTGCTCGCCACCGGCCCGTTCAACGACGACGACCTCGGTGTGGCCTGCTACCACTCCAAGACCGGCGCGGTGGAGCTCTACCTCAACCATCTCGTCGACGGGCCGGGCGAGTACGTCGTCGTCGACATGACCGCCGGCGCCGACACGTTCGCGTCCGGGCTGTTCACGCGGTTCGACCTGATGTTCCTGGTCGCCGAGCCCACCCGCAAGGGCGTCGGCGTCTACCGGCAGTACACCGAGTACGCCCGCGACTACGACGTCGCCATCCGCGTCGTCGGCAACAAGGTCCAGTCCGAGGACGACGTCGCCTACCTGCGCGAGCACGTCGGCGACGACCTGCTGACCTGGCTCGGCCAGTCCGCCGCCGTCCGGGCGCTGGAGCAGGGCCGGCACGGCGTCGCGCTGGAGGACGGCAACACCGCCGCGCTCGACCGCATGCGCGCCGAGGTCGACGGCCGCGTCAAGGACTGGGAGAAGTTCCGCCGCCAGGGCATCGAGTTCCACGTGAAGAACGCGCGGAGCTGGGCCAGCCGCGCGGCCGGGGAGGACCTCGAAGCGCAGGTCGACCCCGGCTTCCGCTTCCCCGGCGAGGCACCGGGCGCCTACGCGGGGTGACGCCGGGCCTACCGCCCGGACCCGATCGGCACTAACCTAGCCCGCCATGACGATGCGGCGGATGCTGGTCATGGCGGGCGGCGCGGTGGTTCCCATCGCGCTCATCTCGATCCTCCTCGGCAACCAGTGGGTGGTCGAGGCGATCAACGAGTCGGGGATCCACTACGACGAGGGCTTCGCGCCGCCGCTGTACTGGCTGCTGTATCCGAGCTGGCGGCTGACCGCCGGGGACGCCACCTGGAAGTTCCTCGTGGCGATCGACCTCGGCACGATCCTGTTCTTCGTCCTGCTGATCCTGCTCGCCGCGGCGGGCGCCCGCGCCGTCGACCCGGAGCGCGGCGCGCTCGGCGCGGTCCTCACCGGCTGGTGGGCGACGGTCGTCGCGGGCGGCGTGGCCGGGCTGTTCGACGGAGCGCTGATCAACTGGGCGCTCGACATGCCGGACGGCGCCGGGCCCAACGTGTTCACCTCGGTGACGCACGGCGCGTCCTTCGGGTTCGGGTACGGCTGGCTCGCCGGGCTCGGCATGCTGCTGGGCTTCCTCATGTCGCGCGGACGCGGCGCGGGGGCGCGGCAGCAGCCCGGCGGCCCGTACGCACAGCAGCCGCAGCCCGGCCCGTACGCCCAGCAGCCCTACGGCCAGCCGATGGCGCCCATGCAGCAGCCGATGCAGCCGCAGCAGCCGATGCAACCCATGCAGCAGCAGGCCCCGTACGTTCCGCCGCAGGGGCAGCCGCAGCAGCCCTGGGGCGGCGTCCCGCCGCAGCCGATGCAGCAGTACCCGCCGCAGCAGCCCCCGCAGCCGCCGTATGGGGCGGCGCCGGTGCCGCAGCAGCCGTCCGCTCCGCAGCCGTCCGTCCCGCAGCAGCCGTCCGCGCCGCAGGCCGAACAGGCCGCCCCGATGGAGCCGACGCCTCCGGCGCCCGCCGAGGAACCGGCCGAGCCCGAGCAGGAGACACCCAAGGACGCGGCCGAGGACACGCCCGAGAACGCGCCCGAGAACGCGGCCGACTCCGACGACCTGAACCTCGCCGACCGGACGATCGTCGACCGCAAGCGGGACGCCGGCGACTCCTGACCCGGCGACCCGACCCGCGCGCGGGCACCGCGCGGCGGCCTGCGAGAATTCCCGCATGCGCGTGTTTCTTGGATCCGACCATGCCGGCTTCGAGCTGAAGGAGCACCTCGTCTCCTGGCTGAAGCAGAACGGGCACGAGGCCGTCGACTGCGGCGCGTTCGTGTACGACGCCGTGGACGACTACCCGCCGTTCGTCCTGCGCGCCGCCGAGCGGACGGTCGCGGAGCCGGGGACGCTCGGCATCGTCATCGGCGGCTCCGGCAACGGCGAGGCGATCGCGGCCAACAAGGTCAAGGGCGTCCGCGCCGCGCTGGTGTGGAGCGAGGACACCGCGACGCTCGCCCGCGAGCACAACGACGCCAACGTCATCGCGCTGGGCGCCCGCCAGCACGACCTGGCCACCGCGACCCGGTTCGTCGAGCTGTTCCTCGGCACGGCCTACTCCAAGGAGCCGCGCCACACCCGCCGCATCAGGATGCTCGGCGCCTACGAGCACACGGGCGAACTCCCCCCACTCCCACGCGAAAGCTGACCCGCGCCCTGCGCGTGAGCTGACGCTGGGCTGCATGAGTTGATGCCGGCTACGTGAGTTGACGCTGGGCGCCGCGCAAGGTGACGCTGGCCGCCTGGGTTGGCGCTGGGTGCTGTGCGAGGTGCCTCAGGGCGTGTGAGTTGGACCCGGGCGCTGTGAGACCCGGGTGCGGTGTCCTGCGCGGCGTGGGGGTGGCGGGGTCAGCGGCCGTTCTCGGGTGGGCGGCGGCTGGTGGTGCCGCGCTTGCCCTGGCGGCGCCGTTCGTTCTTGGCGGCCTTGGTGCGCCGGGCGGGCTCGGCGGGCTTGCCGGGGCCCGGCCCGGCCGCCGCGGGCGGCGGTTCGGCGCCCTCGGGGCGGGGGCGCGAGACGTCCCGCGCGCGCATCGCCGCGTCGACCGTGATCCGCATGCCGGGCTGGACCATGCGCCCGCTCCTCTCGCCGTGTCTCCGCCCCTCGCCGGGGCTCTGCCTTCACCGGGGCATCATGTGTCCCCGCGGTGACACATACCCAGATAAAACCGTCCTGGACCGTTACAAGGAGTCACCGGTGGCCCGGATACCGACCGTCCGGGGTGATTGCTCGATACAGTGCCGGAGTCATGCTTCAACGACTGGTGCAGCTGCTACCGCCGCGGGTGCGCGCCGTCCTGCGGCGGATCCCCCTGCTCGTGGCGCTGTACCGGTGGGCCCGGCAGGGCAAGCTGACCCGGGAGCGGTACGTCTTCGCCGTGCTCGCGGCCGGTGCGATCGCGATCGGCCTCGCCACCACGAGTGACTCGCGCGGGCTGGCCCCGTCCGGCGCGCTGGTACTGATCGTGCTCGGCGGCGGTCTGCTGCTGAAGGTGCGCAGTCTTCTCGCACTTCTCGGCGTCGTCGTCGCCATGGTGACCTACAACGCCTGGCAGGACGTGGCCGCCATCGGCCCCGGCATGATCGCCACGCTGACCATCACGGCGGTGCTCGCGCTCACCCTGGCTCGGACGCGGCAGCAGCTCGGCGTGCAGGGCCTCCGCGGCGACTCGATGCTGCTGGAGTTGCGCGACCGGCTGCGGCGGCAGGGCGAGATGCCCGAGTTGCCGGACGGCTGGTCCTCGCAGGTCGTGATGCTGCAGGCCGGCGGGTCGTCGTTCGGCGGCGACTTCGTCGTGTCGTCCTGCGACGACGGCAGGCTGGAGGTGGCGCTCGTCGACGTGTCGGGGAAGGGCACCGACGCGGGGACCCGGGCGCTGATGCTGTCGGGCGCGTTCGGCGGGCTGCTTGGATCGGTCCAGACCGACCGCTTCCTGCCCGCCTGCAACGCCTACCTGCAGCGCCAGCGCTGGGACGAGGGCTTCGTCACGGCCGTGCACGTCGTCGTCGACCTGAAGTCGGGGGAGTACACGGTCGAGTCGGCGGGGCACCCGCCCGCGGTGCAGTTCGACGCGAGTCGCGGCGAATGGCGGGTCAGCTCCGCCAAAGGCGTCGTGCTCGGCGTGGTGCCCGACCTGAACTGCGTCCCCGAGCGGGGCACGCTTCGGCCGGGCGACGCGCTCCTCCTCTACACCGACGGGCTGGTGGAGTCGCCCGGCAGCGACCTGGACGCCGGTATCGACCGGCTGCTCGGCGAGGCGGAGCGGCTCGTCCCGCAGGGGTTCGGCAGCGGCGCGCGGGAGCTGGTCGAGACGATGGCGGCGGCCCGCGACGACGACTGCGCGCTCGTCCTGATCTGGCGCACCTGACGACGCACCGGACTGCTCAGCCGCGCTTGTGCCTGCCTTTGTGCCCGGCGTGCCGCGCTTTGTGCTTCGCCCTGTGCGCCCTCGTCGGCACGACCGACGCCGTCGGCGTCGACCGGATGTGGGCGGACGGCGCGGCCGGGGCGTCCCCCCGGCCCTGCGCGAGCCCCGCGATGATGGCGCCGACCAGGACGGTGCCAGCGGCGGCGCCGACGCCCGCCAGGAACCGGGTCCGGGTGGACGAGGCGGTGCCGTCCATGCCGGGCGGCGTGAACGCCCTCGTGTCGGCCCCCGCGCGGTCCGCCGGGCGGGGCCGGCTCGTCGGGGCCGGGGTGCGGCGCGGGCGCGGCGGGCCCGCCTCCGGCCAGCCGCCGACGTGCGGCTGCGCCTGCGGCTGCTCGACGAGGGCGAGCAGCAGGTCGGACGCCGTGGGACGGGCGGCGGGGTCGGGGGCGAGCGCGGCCCGGACGGCCGGGACGAGCGGCTCCGGCAGCCCGTCCAGGTCGGGTTCGCCGGTGCGCAGCGTCGCGGGGTCGCCGCCGATCGGCATCTGCCCGGTCCCGGCGTGCGCGATGAGGCAGCCCCAGGCGAAGATGTCGGCGGCCGGGGTCGCGGGCCCGCCGACGAGCACCTCGGGCGCCATCCAGCCGGGGGTGCCGAGGACCTGCCCGGACGGTCCGGCCGCGGCCGGCCCGTCCGGTTCGCTGGCGATGCCGAAGTCGATGACGCGGCAGCCGGACAGCGTCAGCATCACGTTGGCGGGCTTGAGGTCGCGGTGCACGAGCCCGGCGGCGTGGATCGCGGCGAGCGCGGACGCGACGCCGACGGCGACGCCGTGCAGGTCGGCGGGCGGCAGCGGCCCGTCATGGACGAGCCGGTCGTGCAGCGAGACGCCGCCGACGTAGTCGGTGACGAGGTAGGGCCGCCCGTCCTCCTCGCCGTGCGCGAGGACGCGCGCGGTGCAGAACGACGCGACGCGGCTCGCGAGGTACGCCTCGTCCTTGAACCTGCGTCGGTGGACGGGGTCGACGGCGAGATGCGGATGGATCGTCTTCACCGCGACGCGTCCCCCGGACTCGGGGTCGGCGCCGAGGTAGACCGTCCCCATGCCGCCCGAGCCGAGCCTGCCGAGCAGCGTATGCCCGGCGACCTCGCGCGGGTCGGCGGGTTCGAGCGGTCTGATGTCTCCGTCCATGGGGTGTACCCGGCTCCCTCAGGTTTCCTCGCTCCCTCAGGTGTCTCCGGACCCTCCATCCCCGTTCGGAGGAAGATTATGGCCCCTTCCAGCAGGAAGTGCGGAAACGTGATCGTCACGTCGATGTAGCACCGCGTGCACCGGAGGCGTGCAGAGTGGGGGTCAGTCGGCGGCACGGCCCGGCCCCCCGCGATCCTCCTCGGCGGGCGCGACGGGCGGCCGGCGGCACCGAAGGCGGTGCCCGCGCGGGCGGCTCCCCAGGGGTGGGAGGCGCCGTCCGCGCGGGCGCCGGTCCCACGCGGCGGCGGGGGTTCCGGTCCGCTTCGCGGTGAGGTTCCGGTCCCGCCGGGCGGTGAGGTTTCGCCGCGGACCGGCCAGGTAAGAACCTGTTCTGCGTCAAACCCCCCGGCGCCGGGACGCGGCGCGTACGGCGGCCAGGCCGCGGTCCGGCAGGCCCCGCTCGCGGTCCGGCACGGACCACGAGCCGCAAGGGGGAGGGGCGCCGGGTGCGGAGACTCGGGGGCTGGCTGTCGCCGTCGCGCTGGTCCGTGCGGACCCGCGTGAGCGCCGTCGCCACCCTCATCGTGGGGCTGCTCCTGGTCGCCGGCGTCCTGCTCTTCTACCAGGCCGTGCGGTACACGGTGTACCAGGGGCTGCGCGAGCGGGGCGGCTTCGTCGCCGCGGACCTCGCCACGCTCGTGCGCACGACGGACCCGCGCGGCACCCTGCACGTCAACGACCCCGACTTCACGCTGCTCCAGATCGTGAGCGACGAGGGCGGCGTCCTCGCGGCGAGCGAGTCCATGCGGGGCCGCGGCCCGCTGCGGCTGCCGGTCTCGCCGGTGCCGGGCCGCCGCGAGTACACCACCGTCCAGCTGGCCGACAAGGGCGGTGTCTACTTCGTCTCCGAGCGGGTGCGGGCCCCCGAGGGCGAGCGGATCGTCTACGCCGGCGCGCCGATCACCGCGTTCACCCGGTACCGGGGGCTGTTCACGGCGCTGCTCGTGCTGTCGGTGCTCGTCGCGACCGGCGCGGTCGGCTGGGTCGTGTCGCTGGCGGTGCGGCGGGCGCTGCGGCCGGTGCGGGTGATGAGCGAGGAGCTGGCGGAGATCACCGGCGGCGAGCACGACCGGCGGGTCAGCGTGCCGAGCCCGAACGACGAGGTGTCCGACCTCGCGGAGTCGGTGAACGTGACGCTGAACCGGCTCGCGGACGTCATGGCCCGGCAGCGCGCGTTCGTCGCGGACGTCTCGCACGAGCTGCGCAGCCCGCTGACCGGGCTGCGCGCCCAGCTGGAGGTCGCGCTGGAGCATCCGGAGGACGAGGACTGGCCCGCGGTCGCGCGGGCGGCGCTCGGCGACGCGGACCGGCTGCAGGGGATCGTCAGCGACCTGCTCATCATGGCGAAGCTCGGCGCCGGCGTGCAGGTCGAGCGGGAGCGGGTCGACCTCGGCGCGCTGGTGCGGGGCGAGGCGGCCGCGCGGTCGCGGCGGATCCCGGTGGAGATCGACACCGAAGAGGGCGTCGTGGTGCGGGCCGCCCCGCACCACCTGGTCCGGGTGCTGACGAACCTGCTCGACAACGCCGAGCGGCACGCGCGGTCGCGGGTGTGGGTGACGGTCGCGGCGGACGGGCCGGACGCCGTGCTGGAGGTCCGCGACGACGGCGCGGGCATCCCCCCGGCCGACCGCGAGCGGATCTTCCGCCGGTTCCAGCGGCTGCCCGAGGCCCGGGCGCGGGACGCCAGCGGCACCGGGCTCGGCCTGACGATCTCCCGCGACATCGCCCTCGCGCACGACGGCACGCTCGTCGCCGCCGACAGCGACCAGGGCGCCCGGTTCGTGATGCGGATACCGCTGGACCGGCCGTAGCCGCTACGCCAGCGGCGGGCGGCGCTCGGCGTGCCCCGTCGCCTGCTCGAACGCGTGCCCGAGCCGCAGGACGTCGAGGTCGGCGCGGTGCGGGCCGACGATCTGCAGCCCGACCGGCAGCCCGCCGGGCCCGGCGGAGGTGAACCCGGCGGGCACCGACAGCGCGGGGCAGCCGGTCGCGGAGACGAGGAAGCAGGAGCGCATCCACTCCAGGTAGTCGGGCATCGCCCGCCCCGCGACCTCGTCCGGGTACTCCAGGTCCGCGTCGAACGGCGGGACCTGGCTGACCGGCAGGAGCAGCGCGTCGTAGCGCTCGAAGAACTCGCGGACGCGGTGGAACAGCGCGGTGTGCAGGATCTCGGCGCGTCCGAGGTCGGCGCCGGTGAGGGACCGCCCGGCCTCGATGTTCGCCGCGAGGGACGGCTTGAAGTCGCCGGGCCGCTCGTCCAGCAGGGGGCGCAGGGCGATGTCCCAGTGCCAGGCCCGCAGCGTCCGGAACACCTCGTCGGCGCCGGAGAGGTCGGGGCACGCCTCCTCGACGGCGCAGCCCAGCTCCTCGAACACCTTCACGGCGGGTTCGAGGACGGCGGTGACGGCGGGGTCGACGGGGACCGTCCCGCCGAGGTCGGGGGACCAGGCGACGCGGAGCCCGGCGGGGTCGCGGTCGAGCGGCCCGGCGAACGCCGAGCCGGGCGTGTCCAGCGCGATGGGGCTGCGCGGGTCGGGGCCGGCGAGCACCGACAGCAGCAGCGCCGCGTCCGCGACCTCGCGGGCCATCGGGCCCTGCACGCTCATCGTCGACCAGCCCGCCGGCACCGGCCACGACGGCACCCGCCCGGGCGACGGGCGGAACCCGACGACGTTGCAGAACGAGGCGGGGTTGCGCAGCGAGCCGCCCATGTCGCTGCCGTCGGCGAGCGGATGCATCCCGCACGCGAGCGCCGCCGCCGCGCCGCCGCTGCTGCCGCCCGCCGACCGGGAGAGGTCGTAGGGGTTGCGGGTCAGGCCGAAGAGCGGGTTGAAGGTGTGCGACCCGGCGGCGAACTCGGGGACGTTCGTCTTGCCGATCGTGATGGCGCCGGCGGCCCGGATCCGCTCGACGACCAGCTCGTCCCGGTCGGGCACGTGGTCGGCGAAGATCGGCGACCCGGAGGTGGTGCGGACGCCGGCGGTGGCGTGCGTGTCCTTGTGGGCGACGGGCAGGCCGTGCAGGGGGCCGGGCGGCGCCCCGGCGGCGAGCCGT
The DNA here is from genome assembly GCF_040677125.1 of Actinomadura sp. NPDC049382. Taxonomy (NCBI): domain Bacteria; kingdom Bacillati; phylum Actinomycetota; class Actinomycetes; order Streptosporangiales; family Thermomonosporaceae; genus Actinomadura; species Actinomadura sp. NPDC049382. The sequence continues at coordinate 23,221 of NZ_JBFARO010000018.1, read as the reverse complement.
TCGTCGGCGTCCAGCGCCTGCTCCATCGCCCGCTCGGCGACCAGCGTGACGATGGCGTTCACCTGCGGGTCGACCCGCTCTATCTGGTCGAAATGGGCCTGCACGACCTCCCGCGCGGACAGTTCGCGGGCGCGGATCCGGCGCGCCAGCTCGCGGGCGGGCGCGAAGCAGATCTCCTCGGACACGTGGCCTCCCCTTCTGCCGGGTACCTCCCAGTGTCCACCCCCGGCCGCCGGATGGCCCGCCCCTGCGGTCATCATGCTGGGAAGACCGAGGGGAACCGAGGGAAGGGGACGCGTGACGGAACGTGTCGGCGCCCGCGAACTGCTGGGCCGCGTGCTGGACGGCGGCTGGACGTCCTGGGACGAGCCGCCCGGCGCCGCGCCCCCGCCCGGCTCGCGCTATGCCCGGGACCTCGCCGCCGCCCGCGAGCGCAGCGGCGGCGACGAGGCCGTCCGCACCGGGGAGGGCCTGCTGCGGGGCCGCCGCGTGGCGTTCGTCGTGTCGGAGTTCGGCTTCCTCGCCGGCTCGATCGGCCGCGCCACCGCCGACCGGATCGTCGCCGCCGTCGAGCGCGCCACCGCCGAGCGGCTGCCGCTGCTCGCCGCGCCCGCCTCGGGCGGCACCCGCATGCAGGAGGGGACGGCCGCGTTCGTCCAGATGGCGCGCATCACCGCGGCCGTCGCGGCGCACCGCGCCGCCGGGCTGCCGTACCTGGTCTACCTGCGCCATCCCACGACGGGCGGGGTGTTCGCCTCGTGGGGGTCGCTCGGCCACGTGACGGCCGCCGAGCCGGGCGCGCTGATCGGCTTCCTCGGGCCGCGCGTGTACGAGGGCCTGCACGGCGAGCCGTTCCCGTCCGGCGTGCAGGTCGCCGAGAACCTCGCGGCCAAGGGGCTGCTGGACGCCGTGGTCGGCATCGACGACCTCGCGGAGGTGGCGTCGCGGGCGCTGAACGTCCTGTGCGGCCGGCCGCCGTCGGCGCCGGCGGCCCCGCCCTCCGCGGGCCCGCCTCCGGACGGGACGGCGTGGGACGCGATCGAGCGGTCCCGGCGCCCCGGCCGTCCGGGCGTCCGCGAACTGCTCCGGTACGGCGCGGCCGACGTCACCCTCCTGTCGGGGACCGGGCAGGGCGAGGCCGACCCGGGCCTCATGCTCGCCCTGGCCCGGTTCGGCGCGGCGCCGTGCGTCCTGGTCGGACAGGACCGGCGCAGCCAGCGCACCGGCCACCCGCTCGGCCCGGCCGGGCTGCGGGTCGCGCGGCGCGGCATGCGGCTCGCCGCCCAGCTCGGCCTGCCGCTGGTCACCGTGGTCGACACGCCCGGCGCCGTGCTGTCGGCGGACGCGGAGGAGGGCGGCCTCGCCGGCGAGATCGCCCGCTGCCTCGCCGACCTGATCACGCTGCCCGCGCCGACCCTGTGCCTGCTGCTCGGCGAGGGGACGGGCGGCGCCGCGCTCGCGCTGCTGCCCGCCGACCGCGTCCTCGTGGCCCGGCACGGGTGGCTCGCCCCGCTCCCGCCGGAGGGCGCGTCGGTGATCGTCCACCGGACCCCGGAGCGCGCGGCGGAGATGGCGGAGGCGCAGGGCGTCCGCGCGGCGGACCTGCTCCGCGACGGGACCGCCGACGTCCTGGTCGACGAGCGCCCGGACGCCGCCGACGAGCCGGAGGCGTTCTGCCGCCGCGCCGCCGCCGCGATCGAGGCGGGGCTGTCCGGCCTGGCACCGGGCGGGCCCGCCGCCCGCCAGGCCCGTTACCGGTGACCTGCCCGGGGAAGTACCCGGAGGGGAGGTTCCGTTGCGCGCCCTGCTCATCCAGCACGATCACGTGGCCCTGCCGGGACCGGTCGGCGACCGGCTGGCCGCCCGCGGGTACGACGTCACCGAACTCCCCGTCGTGCCCGCCGGCCGGCGGTCGGCCCCGGACGTGCGGTGCGCGTTCCCCGACCCGCTCGGCTGGGACCTGATCGTCCCCATGGGCGCCCCCTGGTCGGTGGACGACCCGGGCGTGGCCTCATGGGTCGTCCCCGAACTCGACCTGCTCGCCCGCGCCCACGCCGCGGGCGTCCCGGTCCTCGGCATCTGCTTCGGCGGGCAGGCGCTGGCGGCCGCGCTCGGCGGCGGCGTCGAGCGCGCCCCGCGCACCGAGGCGGGCTGGGTCGCGGTCGAGACCGCCGACCCGGCGCTCGTCCCGCCGGGCCCCTGGTTCCAGCTCCACCGCGACCGCTGGCGGCCGCCGCCGGGCGCCGCCGAGATCGCCCGCACCCCCGTCGGCCCGCAGGCGTTCGTCATCGGCCGCTCGATGGGCCTGCAGTTCCATCCCGAGATCACCGCGGCGGGGTTCGCGCTGTGGCTGGCGGACGGCGCGGGCGCGCTCATGCGGGCCGCGGGCGCCGACCCCGACGCGGTCATGGCCGAGGTCGTGCGCGCCGAGCCGGACGCGGTCCGCCGCACCCGCTCGCTCGTCGACGCGTTCCTCGACCGGGCCGCTAGTGTCGGACCCCATGACGGAGACCGACACCCGAACGGCCTATGACGCCGTCGCCACCCTTTACGCCGACATGTTCAGCGACTCCCTCGCCGGCCTCCCTCTCGACCGCGCGATGCTCACCGCGTTCGCGGACCTCGTCCGCGGCCAGGGCCCGGTCGCCGAACTGGGCTGCGGCCCCGGCCACGTGACCGCGTTCCTGCACTCCCTCGGCCTGGACGCGTCCGGCGTCGACCTGTCGCCCGCCATGATCGCCCGGGCCCGCGCCGACCACCCCCATCTCGGCTTCACCGAGGGCACCATGACGGCGCTCGACCTCCCGGACGGCGGCCTCGCCGGCGCCCTCGCCTGGTACTCGATCATCCACCTGGAGCCCGCCGAGGTCGCGCGCGCCTTCGCCGAGTTCCACCGCGTCCTGGCCCCCGGCGGGCACCTGCTCCTCGGCTTCCAGTCCGGCGGCGGGCACGAGCCGGAGGCGTTCGACCACAAGGTCGTCCGGGCCTACCGCTGGCCGGTCGACGCCGTCGCCGACCTCGGCCGCCGCGCGGGCCTGACCGAGGTCGCCCGCATGCTGCGCACCCCCACCGAGATCGAGCGCTTCCCCGCCGGAAGCCTGCTCCTGCGCAAGGACTAGCCGCCTTGTCCGGGCGCGGATGTCACACTTTCCGGCGCGACGTCGTCCTCCGGGCATGAGAGTCGCAGGAATCGGTGGGAGCGGTGCGCCGGGGGTCGGCGAGGCGGTGGACGCCGGCCACGACCGGGCCGAGCAGGGCGGCGTGACGGCCGATGATCTGGCGCGCGCGTTCCAGCAGGAGCGGGCCCGGCTGCTGCGCGTCGCCTACGCGACGCTCGGCTCGGTCGCCGAGGCGGAGGACTGCGTCCAGGAGGCGTGGCTGCGGCTGCGCATGCTGGAGGACCCGTCCGGGATCCGCGACCTGCGGGGCTGGCTGATCAGGACCGTCGGGCGGCTGGCGCTGGACGCGCTCGGCAGCGCCCGGGCGCGGCGCGAGCGCTACGTCGGCACCTGGCTGCCCGAGCCGCTGGTCGCGGAGACCGGCGCGGACCCGGCCGAGCGGGTCACCCTCGACGAGTCGGTGAGCATGGCGCTGCTGCTGGTGCTGGAGAGCCTGTCACCGGCCGAGCGCGCGGCGTTCCTGCTGCACGACGTGTTCTCGATGACCTTCGAGGAGGTCGCGGAGGTGGTCGGCCGGACGCCCGCCGCCGTCCGGCAGCTGGCCTCGCGCGCCCGCCGGCACGTCGCCGCGGGCCGGCCGCGGTTCCCGCCCACCCCGCAGGAGCAGCGCGCGCTGGTGGAGGCGTTCGCCGCCGCGTGCCAGGGCGGCGACCTCGACGCGCTCACCCGGCTGCTCGACCCGGACGTGGTGTGCCGCGGCGACGGCGGCGGCAAGGTCAGCGCCGTCCCCGGCGAGGTGCTCGGCGCCGACCAGGTCGCGCGGCTGCTGCTGTCGTTCACCCGCGGCGCGCGGCTGGACGTCCGCGTCGCCACCGTCAACGGCATGCCGGGCTTGGTCCTGCGTGCCGTGGACGACGTGCTGTCGGTCGCCTCCTTCACCGTGGACGGCGGGCGGATCACCTCGGTCGACGTGATCCGCAACCCCGACAAGCTCGCCTACGTGTCGGTCCCCGACTGACGATCCCATCTCGCTGAGGCTCCGGCCGCCGCACCGGCGGCCGGGCCCGCATCACCGCACCCTCGTGCGGTCACTCACCGCATTCATGTCAGTTCAATCCGTGATTGGGAAGGTGTCATGACGTTCACCGAGGAACGGCGGACCGCGACCGCCGCCGCGCCCCCGGCAGGGGTGTTCGGCCGGGTCGCCGCCTTCGCGCACCGCCGCCGCTGGCTCGTCCTGATCCTGTGGACCGCCGTGCTGGCCGGGATCTGGGGGGGCCGCGTCCCTCAGCGGCGACGACTACCGCGAGGACTACGCGCTGCCGGGGACCGAGTCGCAGCGCGCGGCCGACCTGCTCACCGCGCACGGGTCCGGCCGCGCCGGCGACACCGTGCAGATCGTCCTGCACCGCGACGGGGGCCTGACCGACCCGGCCACCCGCGCCCGCGTGACCGGCATGCTCGACAAGGTCGCCGCGCTTCCGGTGATCGCGCAGGTCCACGCCCCGTACGCGGACGCGTCCGCGATCGCGCCCGGCGGCACCACCGGCTACGCCACCGCGATGCTCAAGGTCCCCGCGAAGGAGGTGACCCGCGCCGACGCCGAGAAGCTCTTGGAGACCGCGCAGGCCGCCGCGGGCGACGGCCTCCAGGTCGAACTCGGCGGCGAGCCCGCCCGGCTGCTCGCCACGGGGCAGGGCGGCCTGGCCGAGGGCGCCGGCATCCTCGCGGCACTGGTGATCCTGGTGGTGATGTTCGGCACCGCGGTCGCCGCGGGCCTGCCGATCCTGACCGCGGTGTTCGCCGTCGGCTCGACGCTCGGCGCGATCATCCTCGCCTCGCACCTGTTCACGATCGCCGACTGGACGCCGTACGTGATGATGCTCGTCGGGCTCGGCGTCGGCATCGACTACGCGCTGCTGGTCTTCGCCCGCTACCGCGCGGAACTGGTGAACGGCGCCACCTCCGAACGCGCCACCACGACGGCGCTGGACATCGCGGGACGCTCGGTGTTCTTCGCCGGCTGCACCGTGATCCTCGCGCTGCTCGGCCTGGTCGCCCTCGGCCTGGGCGCGCTGCGCGGCATGGCGGTGTCGGTCGCGCTGACCGTCCTCGCCACGATGCTCGCCTCGCTCACCCTGCTGCCCGCCCTGCTCGGCGTCTTCGGCCGGCGCTTCGCCCGCGTCTTCCCCGCCCGCGCCGCCCGCCGCGCGGCCCGCGGCCGCGCCGATGAGGGCGCCCTGTGGCGCCGCGTCGGGACCGCCGTGCAGCGCCGCCCCCTCGCCGCCCTGCTCGTCGGCGGCGTGCTGCTGGGCACCCTCGCCGCACCGGCCCTCGGCATGCGGCTCGGCTTCGCCGACGCCGGCAACGACGCCCCCGACACCACCAGCCGCAAGGCGTACGACCTGCTGGCGGAGGGCTTCGGGCCCGGGTTCAACGGCCCGCTCATGCTCGTCGCCGACGGCGGCAGGGACGGTGCGGAGCAGGCGGCCGCGGCCGCGTCCCGCGCCCTCGCCGGAACCTCCGGCGTCCGCGCCGCGGCCGCTCCCGTGCCGTCCGCCGACCGGCGGATCGCCACCGTCCTCGTGTACCCGACGACGTCCCCGCAGGCGAAGGAGACCTCCGACCTGGTCTCCCGGCTGCGCGGCGACGTCCTGCCGCGGCTGGAGGCGCAGACCGGCGCGCGGTACGCCATCGGCGGGACGACCGCCGCCGCCGAGGACTACGCGGCCAAGGTCGCCGACCGCATGCCGCTGTTCGTCGCCATCGTCGTCGGCCTGTCGCTGCTCCTGCTCATGATGGTGTTCCGGTCGGTGCTCATCCCGCTGAAGGCGGCCCTGCTGAACCTGCTCAGCATCGGCGCGGCACTGGGCGCGATGACGCTGGTGTTCCAGCACGGGCTGTTCGGCGTCGAACCCGCCCCCATCGAGGCGTACCTGCCGGTGATGGTGTTCGCCGTGGTCTTCGGCCTGTCCATGGACTACGAGATCTTCCTGGTCTCCCGGATGCGCGAGGAGTGGAAGCGCACCGGCGACGCCGCGCTCGCCGTCCGCGAGGGCCTCGCCCACACCGGTTCGGTCATCACCGCCGCCGGCGCCATCATGATCGTCGTCTTCGGCGCGTTCATGCTCAGCCCCGAGCGGCTGCTGCAGCAGACCGGCTTCGGCATGGCGGTCGCCGTCTTCGTGGACGCCGTCATCATCCGCTGCCTGCTCGTCCCCGCCGCCATGCGCCTGCTCGGCCGCCGCGCATGGTGGCTTCCCCGCCCGCTGGCCCGGGTGCTCCCCGAAGTGCAGATCGAGAAGCACGGGACCTGATCCGGCGCGGCACAGGGCGGGCCCCGGCGGCGCACACGCGCGGCCGGGGCCCGTTCACTGTCAGGGGCGGTCGTCCGCCGGGGGAGGGGCATCCGAGGGGACGGCCTCGGCGGGGGTCCTGCGGTTCCAGGGTCGCGTCCGCCGCAGCCGCCGCCTGCCGCGATGACCGCGCGGCACCAGCGACGCGACGACCACGGCCGCTCCGACGGCGGCGAACACGGCGAGCACGCCGGTGGTGAGGAGGTGTAGCCGGCACGTCCGCGCGGCGCTCCCGCACACGGGATCCGGCACGCTCACGGAAGGCACCGGGGTGTCGTCGGCCATGTCGTTCGCTTTCCTGCTCGTGGGGGCGCCTTCACTCTCACGTCACAGTTTGTCACAGCACGGCAACCCTGCGCATCGTGGTAATCCCGTACCGATCCACCCTCCGCGCCCTCGCGCATGACCGGCGGACGGTCGACTCTTCCTCGGCGATGAGCCGGAAGGAGCTGGGGTCCGCCCGCGCGCTCGTCGCGAGGCCGCACATGGCCGCGGCTCTTATGCCATTCTTCGATGCCGCGTCAAGGAAGTCTTCTCTGTCCGTTGCGATATGGGCACTTGTGGTCGTCCAGAGCTCTTGCATGTGTGAATCGGCTGCGCTACATCGGCTTCTCTTTCGCGCGGATATCAGCTGTGCGAAGCCGACGAGTCGCATGCTGTGATCATCTGAGTGGTGGCGATTAGGACATGACGTGTTACGTCCTCTGTCTGGTTTACCTGCGTGTGGTGTGATCTGAGTCACGGTCGGTCGGTTGTTGTGGGGGTCTTTCTGGAAGTTGATCAGCGGGTTACCTTAAGGCGGCTTTAACAACCCTTTATGTGTGGGGGTTCTTTATGGGTCGTCGTCGGGCGGTTGATGGTGCGCGTGGTGCGCGGTTGTCGTTGTGGCGGCGCCCGGTGTGGTCGGCGCGGTTGGCGGCTTTGGTGCTGGTGGCCGGTGTGGTGCAGGCGCCCGGCATCGCGTCCGGGGCACCGGGTGCGGTGGCGCGTGCGGACGCGTCCGAGCCGGCGCCGGCGGGGGTTGCGTCTGAGCGGGAGGCGGTCGCGGCGGCGGCGCGGTCGGGTCGGCCGGTGGAGATCTTGTCGCAGCGGGGTGAGTCGCGGACGGTGCGGGCGCTGCCGAACGGGCGGATCGAGGTCGAGCAGCGGCTGCAGCCGGTCCGGACTCGCAAGGCCGGCCAGTGGGTGGACATCGACACACGGTTGCGCCGCTCGGGCAGTGGTGTGGTGCCGGCGGCGACCACGGTGGGGCTGGTGTTCTCGGCCGGTGGGGACGGCCCGATGGTGCAGATGACCCGGGCCGGTCACAAGCTGGCGCTGTCGTGGCCGCAGCCGTTGCCCGAGCCGGTGCTGGAGGACGACACCGCGGTGTATCGGGGTGTGGCCGGGCCGGATGTGGATCTGCGGTTGCGGGCGCGGGTGGACGGGTTCTCCCATGTGCTGGTGGTCAAGACCGCCCAGGCGGCCAAGGACGCGCGGGTGGCGCAGTTGGCGCTGAAGATGTCGGCCGACCGGATGACGGTCCGGCGGGCGGGCAACGGGGTGCTGACCGCGGCCGACAGCGGGTCGGGTTCGGCGGTGTTCGAGGCGCCGTCCCCGCGCATGTGGGACTCCTCCCGCGCCGAGCCCCAGGGCGCGCAGGCCCGTGGACAGGCCGCCGACCCGGGCGCCGACCCTGCCGAGGGCCCGGCCGACGGCGCCAAGACCGCCCGGCTGGGTGTGGCGGTCGGCAAGGGGAAGCTGACGCTGACCCCAGACCGGGAGTTGCTGGCGGCCGGGGATACGAAGTTCCCGGTGTTCATTGATCCGGTGTGGACGACGAGTAAGGCGACCAGTTGGGGGATGGTGTCGTCGGGGTGGCCGGATGAGTCGTATTACAAGTTCGACGGGAAGTCGACTGAGGGTGTGGGCCGCTGCGAGGTGGCCAAGGATCCCAACTGTGTGAAGAACCAGACCAAGCGGTTGTTCTTCCGGATGCCGCTGCCGTCGATCAAGGGTCGCTACATCCAGAACGTGGAGTTCACGGCGTTCGAGACCAGTGCCTACAACTGCAGTAATCCGACGTCGGTGCAGTTGTGGCGGACGACGGCGTTGAAGTCGTATGCGACGTGGAGCAACACCAATTCCTCGTCGGTGTGGCTGGAGCATCTGACCTCGCGGGATGTGGCGTACTGCTCCAGGGCGCCGGTGGAGTTCGGCGGGGCCAAGCTGCGCTCGCATGTGCAGAGCGCGGTGAACGCCGGGAACTCCACCATCACGTTCGGGTTGCGGGCCTACAGCGAGTCGACGATGGACTGGTGGAAGCGGTTCGCCGATGACGCCTACCTGAAGGTGCAGTACAACAACCCGCCGCTGCAGCCCGACACCGACACCATGTTCGCCAACCCCGGCACCAAGTGCCTCCCGTCCGGGCAGCAGCAGACCGTCAACGACCTGTCCACGGTGTACGCCTACCTCAAGGATCCCGACACCGAGGACAAGAACAAGGTGCAGGGGCAGTTCACGCTGCACTGGGCCAACAAGGCCGACGGCTCGGACTGGGGCCCCAAGTGGACCTCCTCCCTCACCCCGGCCAAAACCTCCGGCAGCCGCTTCTCGGTCACCCTGCCCTCCACCATCCCGCAGCGCACCAAGATCGGCTGGGGAGTGCGCGCCTGGGACGGCGAGCAGTGGGGACCCTGGTCCTACGACGGCGCCCAAACCGGCTGCTACTTCGTCTACGACCCCGCCGTCCCGGGCAAACCGACGGTCACATCGCAGGAGTATCCGAACGACGACGCCTGGCACGGCGGGGTAGGCGAGAGCGGGCGGTTTCTCGTCTCCGACTCCGAGCAGGTCGCCAACCGGTACGAGGTCAGTCTGAACGGTGTTCCTGTCCGGACGGTGACCACGACCAACGGGGCAGAGCAGGTGGTGGTGCTAGCGCCGACCCGGTCGGGTCCCAACGTGCTGACCGTGCAGGCCTTTGCGCCCTCCAACCAGAACGGTCCGAGCTTCTCCTATGAGTTCCGTGCCAATGCGGGGGCCGATCCCGTGGCACGGTTCTCCCTGGACGAGGGTGCCGGTGCGTCCGAGGTGACCTCGACCGGCCCGGGACGGCCGGCGGTGCTGGCGGGATCCGCGGCCTTGGGTGGTGAAGGCAAGCACGGGACCGGGCTGTCGATGGACGGCGTCTACGGTTTCGCCGAGAGCACCCTGCCACTGGTCGACCCCGGCAAGGCATTCACCGTGTCCGCCTGGGTCAAACCGACCCAGTACGGCATGGTGAACGTGCTGGCGCAGAACGCCACGTTCCAGAGCGCCTTCCAACTTGGAATCGAGCCGGACGGTCACCCGGTCTTCAAGAAGCCGTCCACCGATACCAATGACGGCGGTGGTGCATGGCAGAAGGCCATGGACGATGCCCCGCTTCCGCTGGGGGCATGGAGCCACCTCATCGGCGTGTACGACCAGGCCGCCTCACAACTGCGGCTCTATGTGAACGGACAACTCCAGGCCACCGCGGGCGCGGGCACGCCGCTCGCGTCCCACGGCGCCTTCGAGATCGGCCGGAGCCTGTACAACGGCTCCTTCGCCAACTACTGGCCCGGCTCCATCGATGACGTCCAAGCGTTCGGCCAGGTGCTGACCGATGCGCAGGCCCAGCAACTCGCCGATGGCACCGCCCTTACGGGAGCGGCCTCGATCGCTCACTGGAACATGGACGAGCCGGCCGCGAAGAGACGGGTGTACAGCCCCATGGATCCGTGGAAGGCGACCCTTTACGGCGGAGCGACGCTCGGGAACGAAGGGCAGGCGGGCACCGCGCTACGGCTCGATGACACGACCCAAGGGCACGCCGGCACCGACCGTCCGGTCATCAACACCATACGCAGTTTCGCGGTATCGGCCTGGGTTCGCCTGGAAAAGGGAGATCGCACCCGCACGGTGCTCAGCCAGGACGGCACGAGCAAGAGCGGGTTCTACCTCAAATACGACGGCGCATACCGGAAATGGGCGTTCTCAAGGGTCAAGGCCGACTCCGCGGAGACCGGAACCTATCAAGCCTTCTCGAAGGAACCGGCCGTTCTGAATGCCTGGACTCATCTGATCGGCGTGTTCGACAAGAACACCGGGAAGCTGCAGATCTACGTGAACGGCGAGCCGGGAGTCGAGAGCCCAGAGGTCACTTCGGCCTGGCCGGCTTTGGGCGGATTCCAGATCGGGCGCAGCAAGTGGCTCGGCGACCAAGCCGACCACTGGCCCGGCCTGGTCGACGATGTGCGGGTCTACGACCGGATCGTCGGCCAGCAGGAGGCTGAGGAGATGGTCTCTCAGCATCCGGTGCTGAAGGCCCGGTGGCTGCTGAATGCCGATGGTTCGGGTGAGACCAAGGATGGTGCGGGGCCGGGTTTGGTGCTGCGCAATGGTGCGTTCATCGATCCTGCGGCGGGGTTCAAGGGGTGGGCGTCGGTGGCGGGGCTGAAGCTGGATCCGGCGGTGAAGGCGTTCGCCGAGACGACCGGTCCGGTGGTGGCGACCAACGAGAGTTTCACGGTCGCCGGGTGGGTCCGCAACGACGGGCGGCCGCTGGCGCCGGCGACGGTGTTCTCCCAGCCGGGTGCGGCGACGAATGCGTTCGCGCTGCGCTATGTCCCGGGCGAGGATCCTGAGGAGCAGGGCGTCTGGCAGGTCGTGATGCACAACTCCGATGAGGGGTCGGCGACCGGGTTGTCGGCGTCGCATTCGGGGTTCGTGGTGCAGGACTGGTCGCATGTGGCGGTGGTGTACGACGCGTTGCGCGACCGGGTGAGCCTGTATGTGGACGGGCAGTTGGAGCAGACCGCCGACAGCGTGTCCCAGCAGGACCAGGTGATCGGTTTCGAGGCGGCGGGCAACGGCGGGCTGCAGGTCGGCCGGACCAAGTTCGGCGCCGCCGACGGCACCGAGTACTGGACCGACGCCCTCGACGACATCTGGGCCTACCAGGGCGCACTGACCACCGAACAGATCCAGATGCTCGCCGGCGGAGTCGAACTCCCCACCGACGACGGGCCCTAGAACTCGACATGGTTCGCCGTCCCCTGCCGTGGGGCGGCGAGCCACTCCTACCCATGTCCCTTCTCTCCTGGTGATCGCGTGATGCGCCCTCGACCGGGCGGTGGCGATGGAGGACGTCGTGAACGCAGGCCGCAAGAAGCTGGTGTTGGGTCCGCGCCGTGCGGTGACCCTGGCCGCGGGCGTGGCGGCGGTGATGATGTCGGCTGGAGTGCTGACGTCCCCGCCGGCGCTGGCCGACCCGCCCAACTCCCATCGCCCCAAGGCGGCCACTCATGAGAAGCCGGTGCCCGGCCACGACCTGAAGGTCCGGCCTCGCAAGACCGACCCCTCCCAGCCCGGGCCCGCCGCCAAAGCAGCGTGGCCGAAGCCGGGAGCCGCCGAGGTCACCGTCCCCTCCGACGCCAAGGGCTCCGGCGAGCGTGCCGGCGGGCTGCCGGTGCGCGTCCTGGCACCGGGTAAGCAGGCGCGCTCAAAGAGAAGTGTCCCGAAGGCGGACCGGGTGCGGGTCCAGGTGCTGGACCAGGCGAGCAGCCGAAGCCTCGGAGTGGACGGTGTGGCGTTCACCGTCGCACGCACCGATGCCGACGCGCCGGGTCGGGTGAAGGTACGGCTGGACTATTCAGCGTTCGCGCAGGCATTCGGTGGTGCCTACGGTGCCCGGCTGCGCCTCACCCAACTCCCGCAATGCGCCCTGACCACCCCGGACAAGCCGGAATGCCGCACCGGTGAGCCGGTGACCACCGACAACGACGCGGCCTCCAATACACTGACCGCCGACATCGAGGCCGCGCCGATGACGGCGTCGGGGCAGAATGCGACCCTGCTTGTCGCCGCCTCCGCCTCCGACAGCTCCCAGGGCGACTACAAGGCGACGTCCTTGGAAGCCTCGGCCACATGGGACGGCGGCGGCAACATGGGTGACTTCACGTGGTCGTACCCGATGCGGGTGCCGCCCGTCCCCAGTGGCCTGGCGCCGGAAGTGGAGATCTCCTACTCCTCTGCAAGCGTGGACGGACGTACGAGCAACACCAATGGACAGCCGTCGTGGGTGGGCGAGGGGTTCGACCTGTGGCCCGGCTATATCGAGCGGCGGTACAAGTCGTGTGAGGACGACGGCGTTCCCAAGGACGAGTGGGGCAACGCGCCAGGCGACCGGTGCTGGGGCTACGACAATGCGACCGTCACGTGGAACGGCAAGGGCGGAGAGCTGATCAAGGCTTCCGACGGCTCGTGGCGGATGAAGAACGACGACGGCACCAAGTTCGAAAAGCTCACCAGCTCGGCCACCGGCAACGGAGACGACAACGGGGAGTACTGGAAAGTCACCACGGTCGATGGCGTCCAGTACTTCTTCGGGCTGAACCGCCTCCCCGGCTGGGAGGACGGAAAACCGGAAACGAACTCGGCGTGGACGGTGCCGGTGTTCGGCGACGACGCCGACGAACCCTGCCATGACTCGTCGTTCGCGGGGTCGTGGTGCCAGCAGGCGTACCGGTGGAACCTGGACTATGTCGTCGACCCGTCCGGCAACGCCATCAACTACACCTATGGCACCGAGACCAACCACTACGGCCGCAACCTCAAAGTCGGGGACGAGACGCCCTACATTCGCGGCGGCTACCTGAAGACGATCTCCTACGGACTGCGCAAGGACGCGCTGTTCGCCAAGGCGCCGGCGCAGGTCGCCTTCACCACCTCCGAACGGTGCATCCCGGACGCCAACTTCGACTGCGACCCGTCCAAGATCGGCAGCAACCCCGACAAGTGGTGGGACGTCCCCTGGGACCTGAACTGCAACTCCGGCCAGGAGTGCAAGGACACCCACGGTGCGATCTCGCCGACGTTCTGGTCCCGCAAGCGGCTGACCAAGGTCACCACGCAGATCCTCAAGCCGGACGCGTCCGGGTACCGGCCGGTGGACTCCTGGGCTCTGGACCATGAGTGGAAGATGGCCGACATCGAGCGGGACCTGGTGCTGAAGGAGATCGAGCACACCGGGCACGCCTCGACCGACGGCAGTGCTCCGGTGACGTTGCCCAAGGTGACGTTCAACCACGTCCAGATGGACAACCGGCTGGACAAGACCGGCGACGACATCCTGGCCTACACCCGCTACCGGCTCGGCGCGATCTACGACGAGTCCGGTGGACAGATCGACATCGCCTACTCCGACCCCGACTGCACCCTGTCGAACCTGCCGACACCGGAGACCAATACCACCCGCTGCATGCCGGTCATCTGGACACCGCCCGGCCGGGAAGACCCGATCACCGACTGGTTCCACAAATACGTGGTCACCTCCGTCATCCAGACCGACCGGACCGGCCTGGCACCGGACATGGCCACCAAGTACCAGTACCTGGGCGGCGCGGCCTGGCACTTCGACGACGATGACGGGCTGACCAAGGAGAAGAACAAGACCTGGTCGCAATGGCGCGGCTACGGCCAGGTCCGCACCCTCACCGGCGACTTCGACAATCCGGCGGCCCAGACCGACGACTTCTACCTGCGCGGCATGGACGGCGACCGCAAGACCAAGTCCGGCGGCGAGAAGAGCGTCACCGTCTCCGACGGTGAGGGCGGCACCTACACCGACCACGACGCCCTCGCCGGGTTCGAGCTCAAGACCGTCCAGTACACCGCCCCGGGCGGCAGCATCCACAGCAAGACGGTCAACACACCGTGGCGCGCGCAGACCGCGTCCCGCACCCGCTCCTGGGGCACCACCACCGCCAACGTGACCGCGGTCGACACGACCCGCACATGGACGGCCAAGGACGGCGGCGGCTGGACCGAGACCAAGACCGACAACACCTACGCCACGTCGGGCCCTGGACTCGGCCGCATCACCGCTGTCAACGATCTCGGGGACACCAGCACCGGCAGTGACGACAAGTGCACCCGCACCACCTACGCCGATAACGAGGGCGCCTGGATGGTGTCGTTCCCGTCGAGGGTGGACACCGTCTCGGTCGCCTGCACCGCCACCCCGAACCGTCCCGCCCAGGTCGTGTCGGACACGCGCACCTACTACGACAACGGCGGCCTCGGCGCGGCCCCCTCCAAGGGGCGGGCCACCAAGGTCGACAGCGTCGCCGGCTACGACGGCGGTACCGCGAACTACGTGACGCAGTCCGAGATCACCTATGACGCCTATGGCCGTGTCACCAAGGTGAAGGACGCGCTGGGGCAGACCGCCACCACCGTTTACACCGACACCCAGGGCCTGACGACCAAGAAGCAGACGACCACGCCGCCGGCCACACCGGGTAACGCGTCCACGGCGCTGACGAGCACCGAGGAACTGGACCCGGCATTCGGGCAGGCGACCCGTACGACCGATGCCAACGGTCTGAACACCGACCTGGTGTACGACGGGCTGGGCCGGGTCACCGAGGTGTGGCTGCCGAACCGGTCCAAGGGCGGCAACCCGCACCCCAACTACGAGTTCGGGTACCGGGTGGTCGAGGGGCAGATCGTCGCGGTCACCACCAAGGGCCTGACCGCGACCGGTGGTCAACGGGTGGACAAGGTCGAGCTGCTGGACGGGTGGCTGCGCTCCCGCCAGACCCAGGTGCCCGCCCCGGCCGGCCGCCTCATCAGCGACACCTTCTACGATACTCGCGGCCAAGTGGCCAAGTCCTACGCCGCGTACCCGGCCGCAGGAGCCCCCGAGACCGCCCTGTTCGGGGTCGGCACTCCCGGCAACGTCGAGACTCAGACCCGTACTGAGTACGACGGGCTGGGCCGTAAGACCGTCGAGAAGGCCATGAAGGGGAACGGGTCGCAGCCCGAGCAGGAACTGTGGCGCACGACCTACTCCTACGGCGGCGGCAACCGCACTTCGGTCACGCCGCCCAACGGCGGCACTCCCACCGCGCAGATCACCGACGCGCGCGGTCAGGTGGTCGAGCGGCGCCAGTACAAGGCCGCCGCCCCCACCGGCGAGTTCGACGCCACCACCTACACCTACACGCCAGCCGGGGAGATCGCCTCGGTCACCGACCCGTCCGGAAACACCTTCACCACCACCTACGACCTGCGCGGCCGCAAGATCCAGACCACCGACCCCGACAAGGGCACCACCACCTTCACCTACGACGACCTCGACCGCGTCACCTCCACCACCGACGCACGCGACAAGAAGGTCTTCACCACCTACGACGGACTCGGCCGCAAAACCGCAACCCACGAAGGCGCCGCAGACGGACCACTGCTGACCTCCTACACCTACGACACCGTCACCCGCGGCAAGGGCAAGCTCGCCTCATCGGTCCGCCACTTCGACGGCGCGCAGTACGTCAACCAGGTCCGCGGCTACGACACCCTCGGACGTGTGGAGGCCGCCACCGTCACCATCCCCTCCCAGCAGGGAGCCCTGGCCGGGACGTACCTGTTCTCCACCGCCTACAACCTCGACGGCACCGTCCAGAGCAGCAGCCTGCCCGGCGCCGGCGGGCTGCCCATCGAGACCGTCGTCAACACCTACGATGCCTGGCAGCGGCCCACCCGGCTGACCAGCGCCAAGGGCACCTACGTCAACGACACCGTCTACACCCCGCTCGGCAAGCCGTCCATCATCGAGATGGGCACCGCACCGACACGGGCGTGGCAGACCTTCAGTTACCAGTACGGCAGCCAGCGGCTGGACACCGCCAAGACCTTCCGTGAGGGCATCGACGGCAACGACCGCTTCGCCACCTACCACTACACCGACTCCGGCGCCATCACCTCCGTCACCGACGACTCCCGCGACGGCGTCGACAACCAGTGCTTCACCTACGACCACCTCCAGCGCCTGACAGAGGCCTGGACGCAGGGCACCACCGGCGCCTGCGCCACCCAACCCAGCGCCTCGGTGATCGGCGGACCGGCCCCGTACTGGCAGTCCTTCGCCTACGACAAGACCGGCAACCGCACCGGCGAAACCCGGCACGGAATCGGCGGCACAACCGACACCACCCGCACCTACACCTACGCCCCCGCCGGACAGGGCAACCGCCTCACCCAGGTCACCCAGACCGGGCCGGCAGGCAACCGCACCGACACCTACGGCTACGACGCCACCGGCAACACCGCCACCGTCCAGAACACCGATGGCGCCCAGACATTCACCTGGAATACCGAAGGCGAACTGGCCAAGGTCACCGAGAACGGCAACGACGAGACGTACATCTACGACGCCGACGGCAACCGCCTGATCCGCAAGGATCCCGCCGGGAGCACGCTCTACCTGCCGGAAGGCAACGAACTGAGGGCCCTCAACGGCGCCACTACCGCCACCGGCACCCGCTACTACGCTTTCGCCGGTAAGACCGTCGCCATGCGCACTTCCAACGGGCAGGTCACTTACCTGTCCGCGGACCACCAGGGCAGCGGCCAGGTGGCCATCAACGCCACCACCCAGGCCGCCATAGTCCGCCGCTTCACCCCCTTCGGCTCCATCCGCGGCTTCGACGAGAACGCGACCTGGCCCAACGACAAGGGCTTCGTCGGCGGCACCCAGGACCCCACCGGCCTCACCCACCTCGGCGCCCGCGAATACGACCCCGACACCGGCCGCTTCATCTCCGTCGACCCCCTCGTCGACCAGGCCGACCCCCAGCAGATGAACGGCTACACCTACGCCAACAACAGCCCCATCACCAACAGCGACCCCGACGGCAACATGTGCCGTCGCACGCCCGACGGCGTTGAATGCTTCAACGGGGACGGAGTCGACCGCCGGCCCACCAAGCACGGCTACGACGTCTATGACCGCAGGGGAAGGAAGGTCGGCTCCACGGACCCGTCGTGGCGGCAGACCCCCCGCGGCAACCAGAAGGCGAGGCAGACGCTCTGCTCCCTGATGCCGGCCGCATGCCCGCCGCGGGCACAGATAAGGCCGCCGCGGCCCTACGACCCTCCGTCCCTTATCGGAGATTTCCTGGCGGGTCTCAACCTGAAGAATCCCTGGGTGGCGAGCAGTAATGGCGCGGGTTACCTGTCCGAGTTGATGAAGGCGCTCGGGCTCGGTGGGCTCGCGTTGGAGAACGATCTCTACAGCGTTCTCGGCAAACTCGGCCTCAGCGATGAGACGGTCAACATGCTGCGGCGCACGATAGGCGGCTCCGGGGGATCGCGTCCCCCGTCCGGGAATCTTTATGTGAAGGGCGCCAAAGTCGGTTCGAAAATCGGAAAGCTGGGAGGGCGCGCACTCACCGTGAGCAAGGTGGCCGGTCCGCTCGGCATCGGAATATCGGTCGTCGATGGCGTGAACACGCAGGTCAACAACGACAAGCAGCGGTCGGATCTGACCAGTGACGACAAGAGAAGCCGGCTGTTCCTGCGTGGCGCCGGCGCCGGCGTCGGCGCGTATGTCGGCGCATCGCTCGGCACGTTCTGCGGGCCTGCCGCACTCGCCTGCGGCGTCGCCGGCGGATATCTGGGGGCGGCCGCCGGCGGGGCGATCGGCGGCTGGGTGGGCAGGAAGTTCTACGGTGGCTAGACTGAGAGACGGTCGTATCCGCTAATGTCGGCCTACTCTGACGGAGGGCGCATGGATGGTGCCGAGACACCGGTCGAGCCTCTCTCATGGTGGGTCGCGGTGGTCTGCTTCGCCATGTTCGCCCTCGCGTTCTACGGGCATTTCGCCTACCGGCAGTACGGCCGTCTCAGCAGATCGTGGCTGCGGTACAACTACTTCAATGAGAACGTGCCGGGGATGATCAGGTACGCGCCGTTGAACATGCTCCCCATATCGAGTGTGTTCGGTCTCTGGGGGCTGATCGCGGTAGTGAGCCACCTTCCCGAGAACGACGTCACCTATTGGATTTCCGCCGTTCTCGTGGTCCTGTCGGCGGTCGCGGCCATCATTGCCATCACGCGGCACCTCGCAGGCTACTCCGACAAGAAGAAGCCGCAGTGGCTCATCGACGAGGAGCGCCGGCGCGGTATTCGCGCCGAATGATCTGAGCGGGTCGGGACGGGCGGCGGAATCCGCTAGATTGGCGGAAAAACGAAGATCCGGAGGTGCCGCCGTGGGTGAGAGGCCGGAGATCGACACGAGCGTTCCGCATTCGGCGCGGGTGTGGAACTACCTGCTCGGCGGGAAGGACAACTACGAGGTCGACCAGCAGGCGGCCGAGCAGTTTCGGGGCATGTTCCCGCAGATCGTCGACGTGGCCCGCGCCGACCGGGCGTTCCTCGGCAGGTCCGTCCGGTATCTGGCGGGCGAGGCCGGGGTGCGGCAGTTCCTCGACATCGGCACCGGGCTGCCGACCATGGACAACACCCATGAGGTCGCCCAGCGCGCCGCCCCGGACGCGCGGATCGTCTACGTGGACAACGACCCCCTCGTGCTGACCCACGCGCGGGCCCTGCTCAGCAGCAGCCCGCAGGGCGCCTGCGACTACATCCACGCGGATCTGCGCGAACCGGGCGACATCCTGGAGAAGGCCGCCGCGACGCTCGACTTCGGCAAGCCGGTCGCGATCATGCTGCTGGGCATCATGCACTTCGTCCACGACGACGACGAGGCGCGGCGGCTGCTCGGGGTGCTGCTGGACGCCGTCCCGTCCGGGAGCCATGTCGCCATGACGCACTCCACCCTCGACTTCGACCGGGGGGAGACGGCCCAGGCGGAGGCGCAGGACGACTGGAACGAGAAGTCGGCTAACCCGATGGTGCCGCGCACGCGCGAGGCCATCACCCGGTTCTTCGACGGTCTGGAGCTCCTGGAGCCGGGCGTGGTCTCCATGTCGCGCTGGCGTCCCGAGCACACGCCCTGGGGCCGGCCCGACGAGGTGCCCGGGTACGCGGCCGTGGCCCGCAAGCCCTGATTCACCCGCGCGGGGGAGGCGGATCGCGCCGGCGGGGGATCGGTGCGGGCGGTCGCGGCTGTGATCGTGGTGTCCCGGAGCAGGGAGCGCCATGAGAGGAGACCGCGATGACGGTCATGACCATGTCGCCGGCCGAGCGGGTGCGGGCCGGGTGGCGGAGCGCGCACGGCGCCGTCGACGGGGTGCCGCGGTGGGCGCGGATCGCCGCGCTGGCCGTCCCGTTCACCGTGCTGCCCGCGGGGCTGTGGCGGATCGCGGCGTTCACGCTGCACCTGCCGATCATCGACGGCGATGATCTGGGGCCGGGGGACGGGCGGGGCGACCTGCCGGGCTGGCTGCCCCTGGAGGCGTACGTCGTGGTGCTGTCGCTGGTGTCGGAGCTGGTCGCCTTCACCGCCGTGGGGCTGATCGCGCGGTGGGGCGAGGTGTTCCCCCGGTGGGTGCCGGTGCTGCGGGGACGGCGGGTGCCGACGATGGCCGCGGTGATCCCCGCGTCGATCGGCGCGGCGGTTTTGACGGTGCTGTGGACGGTGTCGGTGGTCAACTGCCTGGTGTTCCAGAAGACCATCCAGGGGCGCCCGCTGCCGGACGGCTTCCCCATCCACTTCCACAGCTGGGAGGGGGTGCTCGGCGTCCTCGCCTACGCGCCGCTGGTGGCGTGGGGGCCGCTGCTCGCGGCCGTCACCGTCGCGTACTACCGGCGACGCGCCCTCGCCTAGGGGGAACCGGCCCGAGTACGGTTTGCGGCATTCCCCCCAGTGTTGGAGGTTCGTGTGGCGTCGTTGGTCGAGATGGTGCCGCCGTCGGTGTCCGGGCGGCTGCTGCGAAGCGTCTTCGCGTTGCCCGAGCCCGTGAAACGGCTGATCGTCGGGGCGCCGGTGCGCCGGGACGGGCAGGAGCTGGCGCTGGACGCGCAGCTGCTGCTGATGATGATGCGGCTGGAGGGGGAGCGCCGGCTGGCCGGCGGGTCCGTCGCGGCCGCGCGGGCCGGCCTCGCCCGGACGAAGGTGCTGCTGCCGGGGCTGCCCGCGCGGCCGGTGCGCACGCGGGCGGTCGACGCGGGCGGGGTGCCGTCCCGGCTGTACACGCCGAAGGCCCTCCCGGACGGGTCGCCGCTGCTCGTCTTCTACCACGGCGGCGGCTGGGTCATCGGCGACCTCGAAACGCACGACGCGGTGTGCCGGTACCTGGCGGTGCATGCCGAGGTGCGGGTCCTGTCGGTGGACTACCGGCTGGCGCCCGAGCACCCCTATCCGGCGGCGCCGGACGACGCGCTCACCGCCTACGCGTACGCCGCCGAGCACGCCGCGGAGCTGGGCGCCGACCCCGGGACGATCGCGGTCGGCGGCGACAGCGCGGGCGGCAACCTCGCGGCGGTCGTCGGGCTGCTCGCGGAGCGCACGCCGGACTTCGCGCTGCTGTTCTACCCGGCGACCGACCTGTCCGCCCGGCGGCGGTCGCGGGAGCTGTTCGCTGAGGGGTTCTACCTGACCGACGCCGACATGACGTGGTTCGGCGACCACTACTGCCCTGAGGAGCGGCGCGCCGAGGTGAAGGCGTCGCCGCTGCTCGCCGACGACCTGAGCGGGTTCCCGCCCGCCTACATCGCGACGGCCGGGTTCGACCCGCTGCGGGACGAGGGCGAGGAGTTCGCGAAGCGGCTGGAGAAGGACGGGGTGCGGGTCGCGCTGCGCCGCCAGGACGACCTCATCCACGGGTTCGCGAACACGTGGTCGCTCGGCGGACGGGCCCGGGAGGCGCTGTCGGAGGCGGCCGGGGCCCTGCGCACCGGGCTGTACGCGGGGCCCCGGGACCGGAGCTAGAGGGGCAGGCCCGTCAGGATCATGACCTTCTCCTCGGTGTAGTCGGCCATCGCCGACCGCAGGCCCTCCCGGCCGACGCCGGAGTCCTTCACGCCGCCGTAGGGCATCTGGTCGGCGCGGTAGGACGGGACGTCGCCGATCACGACGCCGCCGACGTCGAGCTCGCGGTGCGCGCGGAACGCGATGTCGAGGCTGCGGGTGAACACGCCCGCCTGGAGGCCGAACTTGGAGTCGTTGACGAGCGCGAACGCCTCGTCGACGCCGTCCACCGGCTGGACGAACATGACCGGGCCGAAGACCTCCTCGCGGGACACCTTGGCGTCGGCGGGGACGCCGGCGAGGACGGTCGGGGCGTAGGCGGCGCCCTCGCGGGTGCCGCCGGTCAGCACCTTCGCGCCCGCCGCGACGGCCTCGTCCACCCAGGCTTCGACGCGCTCGGCGGCCTCCTGGCTGACGAGCGGGCCGACCTGCGTCTTGTCGTCCCACGGGTCGCCGGTGACGAGCGAGGCGACGGTGTCGACCAGCTTCGGTACGAACTCGTCGTACACGGACCGGTCGACGTAGACGCGCTGGACGGCGATGCAGCTCTGCCCGGCCTGGTAGTTGGCGAACAGCCCGATGCGCTTGGCGGCCCAGTCGAGGTCGGCGTCCGGCAGGACGACGGCCGCGCCGTTGCCGCCGAGTTCGAGGGTGACGTGCTTGCGCGGCGCCCGGTCGTTGATCGCCCAGCCGACCGGCACCGAGCCGGTGAACGACACGATCGGCAGCCGCGGGTCGTCGACCAGGCCGGACGCGCGGTCGTTCGGCACCGGCAGGATCGAGAACATCCCGGCGGGCAGGTCGGTCCCGGCGAGCAGCTCGCCGAGCAGCAGCGCCGACAGCGGCGTGGCGGGCGCCGGCTTGAGCACGATCGGGGTGCCCGCCGCGATCGCCGGGGCGATCTTGTGCGCGGCGAGGTTCAGCGGGAAGTTGAACGGCGAGATGCCGAGCACCGGGCCGCGCGGCACGCGGGTGATGTAGGCCATCCGGCCCTCGGCGGCCGGGTCGGTGTCGAGCCGCTGGGTGGTGGCGCTGAAGCGGCGGGCCTCCTCGGCGGCGAACCGGAACGTGGAGATCGCGCGGGTCACCTCGCCGCGCGCCCACAGCAGCGGCTTGCCGTTCTCGGCGGTGATCAGCCGGGCGATCTCCTCGGCCCGCTCGGCGATCCGCGCGGACACGTGCGCGAGCGCCTCGGCCCGCACGTGCAGCGGCAGCGCCGCCGCCTCCCGGCGGACCGCGTCCGCGGCGGCGATCGCCTCCTCCACCTGCGCGGGCGTCGGGACGGCCGCCGTCCCGACCACGCGGCCGTCGTAGGGGTGCGTAACGGTCAGCTCACCGTCACCGGTCTCGGGCCGGCCGGCCAGCCAGAATGGGGTCGCGTTCATGCGTTCACGCTATCTCCGCGGGGCCCGAATGCGAGTCTCCACGATGTCCAATCCGATCGCCTCGACTGGACGACACGGCGAGCGCGATCCACAGTTCGGCACGGACGGCCGGGTCGTCCGGGTCGCGGCCCAGGAGTTCGGCGGCCTTGCGCATCCGCGCGCGGAGGGTGTGCCGGTGGACGCCCAGCGCGCGCGCCGCCGCCTCACCCTGCCCGTTGGCCGCGACATAGGCCCGGACGGTCTCCACCAGGTCCTCCTTCCGCAGCGGCGCCAGAAGTGTGTCGGCGAAGGCGCGGGCGACGGGCGGGTCCAGGAGGTCGAGGACGCTCTGCCCGGGAAGGTCGGCGTGGCGGAGCACGTCCTTGCCGGTCTGCCGGGCCGCAGCCAGCGCCTCCTCGGCCTCCCGGAGCGCCGCCGGCAGATCATCGGACGCCGGGGTGCTGACGCCGACCGGGCCGGTGCCGGCGAGCAGCGCCTCGACCGCGCCGGACAGCTCGTCCGGGACGACGACGGCGACGTGCCCGCCCAGCGGCACCGCCGGGCAGCGCGCCCCCGCCGGGTCGGACTCCAGCGCGTCCAGGACGGCGGTGCCGCCCGCGCAGGCCAGCACCCGCACCGGCCCGCGCGGCACCGCGGGCC